>NZ_JAKUGE010000001.1:0-278097 GCF_022663795.1 Bacillus cereus group sp. BfR-BA-01349 | reverse complement strand
AAGTATGGAACAATTTAAGCAAGAACTAGAAACTTATATTCATTACTACAATCACAAAAGAATTAAAACAAAACTAAAAGGATTGTCCCCTGTGCAATACAGAGTTCAATCCTTAGTAGCTGCTTAATATATTTGTCTAATTTTTTGGGTTCAGTTCAAAATTACCGATGGTCTTTTAAATATTATTAGATGGTATGTAGATTTCCTAAAATAAGTATGTTTCTATTTCCATAAAAATATGCTGTAATATGAAGAGGAAAAAGTATAAGTAGTTAGAGAAGTGAGGAATTAAAGGTGAAGAAGTTTAAGAAGTTTTACTTGGAGATTACGAGTGTATGTAATCTTGCGTGTAGCTTTTGTCCGCCGACGGAAAGGCAGAAGCAATTCATTTCTGTAGAGGATTTTGCTAAAAGATTAGACCAAATTAAACCTCACACAGACTACATTTATTTGCACGTGAAGGGTGAGCCGTTGCTCCACCCGAAAATAGATCAACTATTAGACTTAAGTCATGAAAAAGGGTTTAAAGTCAATATTACAACGAACGGAACGTTAATTAATAAGAGAAGACATAGGCTGTTAAATAAGCCTGCGTTAAGACAAATGAATTTTTCACTGCATAGTTTTGATGGACATCCAGGTTCGCAAGATAAAGAGGGCTATGTAAGGAGTATACTTTCCTTCATTAGGGAAGCGACAAGTCAATCAGATTTAATTGTATCGTTAAGGTTATGGAATTTAACTCAGGATAATAAAACGAATGCTGAAATCCAGAAAAATAGAGAGTTATTATCTATAATTGAAAATGAATTTGATCTATCTTATCAAATTGAAGAGAAGCTTACACCAGGAAAAGGTATAAAAATTGCAGAACGTGTCTTTATTAATCAAGACTATGAATTCCAGTGGCCAGCATTACATGAAGAAGAGGATGATGGGAAAGGATTCTGTCATGGACTTCGTAATCAAGCGGGTATTTTAGCGAATGGAACAGTTATTCCTTGTTGTTTAGATGGTGAAGGGATTATTAACCTTGGGAATATTAATAATGATTCATTTTCTAACATTATCGAAGGTGAAAGAGCAACAAACATTGTCGATGGATTTTCGAAAAGAGTTGCGGTTGAAGAACTTTGCAGGAAATGTGGATATCGCAAACGGTTTGGGAAGTAAATATGAAATAAGCCCTCATAAAGCGAGGGCTTATTTTTTATACTTGATAAGAATGCTCTAATTTATCAATTAATGAACCAACGTAAGAAACAGCTTTACGGATTGCATCTGGTTTTGACATATCTACTCCGGCATGTTTCATTGTACCACCAGCGATCAATAGCATGTTGTCCTTCCTCTTTAATCATTTGAGCTACTGCAGTGGATGCAGTGTGTGCTGCCTTTTTTGTAGTATTTCTAGTAACGATTTACGGAAAGGTTCAAGTTTTGTTTCTTCAGTTAAATATTTTTCAATTGTTCCTTCGCCGAATATGAGAATTTCATTATGAATAAAGGATAGTGCAGTATGTACTTTCGTCCATAAAGCAGAAATTTTGGAAGAGTTCGCTTGAATACTTGGATTTGTACGATCAGTAGATTCTTTTAAATTTGCATATGAGTACAGTTTTGTTAACGTCATTAAAAGTGCTTCTTCTAAAAGTAGGCAATTTAATAAAGTGTGGGAGCTAGTATGTAAATGTCCTTTAAATGAATCAAGTTTCTGTATATCATTTTCCAATGCGTTTAATGCAGTAGGCTATTTGGTATCAGAATTATACAAATCGGATAAATCCCATGTTAGTTCAGCAGGTACCTCTACGCGATTAAGGCGATTTTCCATTACATTTTTCAAGTCGTATATCCTCCTTATTAAGACTATCTAAAAATATAACAATAGAAAATGCAGTTAAATCAAAGTATTTTACATTTTTATATACAAAAAAGAAGGACAAGCATGAAAATGCTTGTCCTTCAAGTTAATTTAAGAATTAATATACTTTGTCACCATTGAAAATCGAGTTTTTCACGACAACATAATCTACAGTACGAATAGCATCTAATTTTGTTCCACCAGCGTAAGAGATAGAAGATTGAAGATCTTGTTCCATTTCGATTAACGTATCTTCTAAAGAACCTTTATGCTCAACGAACATTTTCTTACCTTCAACGTTTTTCTTCTCACCCTTTTGGAATTCAGAAGCAGAACCGAAGTATTCTTTATAAAGTTTGCCATCTCTTTCAATTGTTTCCCCTGGAGACTCTTCGTGACCAGCGAATAGAGAACCGATCATGACCATAGTTGCCCCAAATCGTATAGATTTAGCTACGTCGCCGTGTGTACGAATACCACCATCAGCGATAATTGGCTTACTTGCAGCTTTTGCACACCAGCGAAGTGCAGCTAGCTGCCAACCACCAGTTCCGAAGCCTGTTTTAATTTTAGTAATACAAACTTTACCAGGTCCAATACCAACTTTTGTTGCATCGGCACCAGCATTTTCTAATTCTCTTACCGCTTCTGGAGTTCCAACGTTTCCAGCGATAACGAAGCTCTCTGGTAAATGTTTTTTAATATGTTGAATCATGTTGATCACAGCATTAGAATGACCGTGTGCGATATCAATCGTGATATATTCAGGTGTCAGTTGCTCAGCAGCTAATTGTTGTACGAATTCATATTCGTCCTCTTTTACATCAACGCTGATAGAAGCGATTAATCCACGTGATTGCATATCTCTAATGAATGAGATTCGTTTCTCTGGTTGGAAACGATGCATGATATAAAAGTAGTTGTTCTCAGCTAAATAAGTTGCAATTCTTTCATCAATAATCGTTTGCATATTTGCAGGTACGACAGGTAATTTAAATTTATGTTTTCCTAAAGTGACAGTTGTATCACATTCAGAGCGGCTATTTACAATACATTTCGCGGGAATTAATTGAATATCTTCATAGTCGAATACGTTTTCCATCATTTACACCCCTAAAATACGAATATTTTATTTTTATTAATCAAAAATGTTCGTCCATAGGATAATTTACATTATTTTTATTAAGAAGTCAAAGGATTTCTTAACATTTTTTGAAAAAGTAGATTTTATATCTGAAAAACAACGTTAAAAACGAATTTAAAACGTTTTTTTATTTTTATTGTTCGTTTATGAAAAAGGTTGAAAAATTAAGATAATTATACAAGGTTGTATGTATTCTTTTTATTTTTTTGGAGTGGATGTAGGATACTATGAAAAGGTTAATGCTAACAATACGAGCAAAAGATGTTATCAAGTAGTTGAACATTATATGAGATGATAAGGTTTATTTCTATATAAAAAGATGAATCTGGCATGATCCACCTTTTTATGTGAGGTTTCAAGTATAATAAGTAGGGTGATAGTAATGTATACAAAAGATAAAAAAGAAAATAATACAAAATAAAATGAGGTTAATATATGAGTAAAAAAAGTTTTTCTGATTATAAACTAAGTACGGAAATCGTAAGGGCACTTACTGGGTTAGGATATAATCATCCAACAGAAGTACAAGGTGAGGTTATTCCAGTTGCATTAGAAAAGAAGGATCTTGTTGTGAAGTCCCAGACTGGAAGTGGAAAAACGGCTTCATTTGGTATTCCACTTTGTGAAATGGTGGAGTGGGAAGAGAATAAACCACAAGCATTAGTTTTAACACCAACGAGAGAGCTTGCGGTACAGGTAAAAGAAGATATTACAAATATAGGTCGATTCAAAAGGATTAAGGCTGCGGCAGTTTATGGGAAATCTCCATTTGCACGTCAAAAATTAAAATTAAAGCAAAAGACACATATTGTAGTTGGTACTCCTGGTCGTGTGTTGGATCATATTGAGAAGGGTACCCTTTCTTTAGAGTGTTTGAAGTATTTAGTTATTGATGAAGCAGATGAGATGCTAAATATGGGCTTTATCGATCAAGTAGAGGCAATTATTGATGAATTACCTACAAAAAGAATGACGATGTTATTTTCAGCAACACTTCCAGAAGATGTTGAGAAATTGTCTCGTACATATATGAATTCACCAATTCATATTGAAATTAAAGCAGCTGGGATTACGACGGATAAAATTGAACATACTCTTTTTGAGGTGATAGAAGACGAGAAGCTTTCACTACTTAAAGATGTAACAACGATTGAGAATCCTGATAGCTGTATTATTTTCTGTCGTACACAAGAAAATGTAGATCATGTATATAGACAATTAAAACGAGCTAACTATCCTTGTGACAAAATACATGGTGGTATGGTACAAGAAGATCGTTTTGAAGTCATGGATGATTTTAGAAAAGGAAAATTCCGTTATTTAGTAGCAACAGATGTAGCTGCGAGAGGAATTGATATTGATAATATTACACATGTTATTAATTATGATATTCCACTTGAAAAAGAAAGCTATGTACATCGTACTGGAAGAACGGGACGAGCTGGAAATAGTGGAAAAGCTATTACATTTATAACACCATATGAAAATAGATTTTTAGAAGAGATTGAGGAGTATATTGGATTTGAAATTCCAAAGGCAATTGGACCTTCAAAAGAAGAAGTTATGAAAGAGAAAGCTGCATTTGAAGAAAAGATACATGCTAAACCAATTATAAAGAAAGATAAAAATGCAGATATCAACAAAGGCATTATGAAGCTGTACTTTAATGGCGGGAAGAAAAAGAAAATTAGGGCGGTAGATTTCGTCGGTACAATTGCTAAAATTAAAGGTGTTACAGCAGAAGATATAGGTATTATTACGATACAAGATAATGTTTCTTACGTTGAAATATTAAATGGAAAAGGACCACTTGTCTTGAAAGTCATGAAGACTACAACGATTAAAGGGAAACAACTAAAAGTTCATGAAGCAATTAAGTAAATAAAAAACTATCCACTTTAATAGGTGGATAGTTTTTTATTTATGATTCTTTTAAATCATCCACTAGTTGCTCCGCTAAACGTCTATACATATTACTCATAGTGACGAAGGATGTTAGTAGTAGAAATTTTTCTAGCTTTGTATCTTCTAAGGAAGAAATCTCATTTACTTCTGTAACACGGTTATTTACGTCTTGTTTAAAGCTTTCGACATTGCTTTCGGTAAGAGCAAGATAATTTTTGTATAACGTATTTAATTCGAATGAATCATCATTTAATAAGGAGTCATTTATAGTTTCTAATGAACTTTTTATGTCGTTAATGGAGAGAGCTCCCTTTAATTGATAAATTAGGCTAATTAAAATCATATGCTCTTTTGAATACTTTTTATTTTTGATAGGGATGAATAGTTTCCCTTTTGCGTAATTATTAATCATCGTTTTTGTTAATACTTTTTCATCATCAGTTCTCGTTGTATCTGCATAAGTATTCTCAAATAGTTGGACAACTTGGTCTACATATAAGTCAACATTTGGAATATCCTCAAGTTTAATGTTTTTTTCTAAATGTAATGTCTTAAGTAATTCATTTATATTTTCCACGTAGAATCCCTCACTTTTATAACTTAGTGGAACTTAATGTTTAATATATCTTTAAATATGGTATTACGAAACAAATGAATTGTAAATGTTGACCTTAAAAAGAAATGTGTATATAATTACATGTAGTTATAAAAACTACATGTAATTATATGAGGGGTGTTATTATGAATACTTATGTAAGGGAACCAGTTAATGCATTTACTCACTTAGGTGGAGCGATATTATCATTTATTGCGTTATTAGCTATGCTTGTGAAAGTTTCTATCAAGATGCCATCATTTGCTGCAATTACAGCTGTTATTTTGTTTGGTATTGGAATGATGGTCCTTTATACGGCGTCAGCTGTATATCATAGTGTTGTGGCCAATGAACGTGTTATATACTTCTTTAGGAAGCTAGATCATTCTATGATTTTTATATTAATTGCAGGTACATATGCACCCTTTTGCTTAATTACATTAAATTCAGCAAGTGGTTTGCTATTATTTTGTTTAGTCTATGCAACTGCGATTTGTGGCATTGTATTTAAAATGTTTTGGTTTAATTGTCCAAGGTGGTTATCGACAGCAATTTATATTACGATGGGTTGGTTAATTGTTTTATTCTTTGCCCCGTTAGCTGAGAATTTAAGTACAGGAGGCATTATTTTCTTAGTACTTGGTGGCATTTTTTATACAATTGGTGGATTTATTTATGGAACAAAGCCAAAATGGTTAGAGTTTAAATATATGGGGCATCATGAAATTTTTCATGTTTTTGTATTATTAGGTAGTCTTGCGCATTTTCTAAGTGTATATTGTTACGTAATTTAATAAAAAAACGTCACATAATTTTTATTATGTGGCGTTTTTTTATTACCTGATTAGAATCGTATATGTTATAAAATTATTATGGGATAAAATGTAAGTTTCTGTGTTCGCATGTTAAACATAGGATAAGAAATATGTGATATACTTTGAGAAGTTTATAATGAATGAAATATGGAGGACTATAATTATGGAAATACTTGTAACAGGTGGAGCAGGATATATTGGTAGTCATACATGTGTAGAATTACTAAATAGCGGTTACGAAGTTATAGTAGTGGATAATCTTTCGAATAGCTCGGTAGAATCTATAAATCGAGTGAAAGAAATAACAGGAAAACAATTTAAGTTTTATAAAGAAGATGTTTTAAATCGCGAAGCGCTTGACGCAATTTTTGAAGAAAATTCAATTGAAGCAGTTATTCACTTTGCAGGATTTAAAGCTGTAGGGGAGTCAGTAGCGATTCCATTAACATATTATCATAACAACATTACAAGCACGTTAGTGCTATGTGAAGTAATGCAGAAACATAATGTAAAGAAGATAATCTTTAGTTCATCTGCAACTGTATATGGTATCCCGGAAACGTCACCGATTACGGAGGAGTTTCCATTAAGTGCAACAAATCCATATGGTCAAACGAAATTAATGATTGAGCAAATTATGCGTGATGTAGCATTTGCAGATCCAGAATGGAGTATCGCATTACTTCGCTATTTCAATCCATTTGGTGCACACGAAAGTGGGCGTATCGGAGAAGATTCAAATGGAATCCCAAATAACTTAATGCCATATGTAACGCAAGTAGCGGTAGGTAAGTTAAAAGAATTAAGCGTATTCGGAAATGACTATCCAACGAAAGATGGAACAGGAGTCCGTGATTACATCCATGTTGTGGACTTAGCAAATGGTCACGTAAAGGCGCTTGAGAAAGTACTGAGTACAACAGGAGTAGATGCTTATAACCTGGGCACAGGCATGGGCTATAGTGTACTAGAGATGGTTGAAGCATTTGAAAAAGTTTCAGGCAAGAAAGTTCCTTATAAAATTACAGAGCGTCGCCCAGGTGATGTGGCAGTATGTTTTGCTGATGCATCGAAAGCAAAGCGTGAATTAGGCTGGGAGGCAACACGCGGATTAGAAGAAATGTGTGCTGACTCTTGGAAATGGCAATCAAATAATAAAAATGGCTATCTAGAAGTTTAATGGTGAATATACAAAAATGACCTTTGCATAAAAGCAAGAGGTCATTTTTTATATTCATTTTCTACTAAGTTTATTAGCGAACCTAGAAAAGAACGTTCGCTGTTTTAAATGATATGATTTTACAATATCTTATGCTACAAGGTAGTAGAATGAGATAGAGTAATGTATTATTTTATTGATTTTTTATGGGAATTGAAAGCGTATTATTGAAATGTATTCCAACACTTGTATCATTGCTAGAGTACGTTTATAATCAAGGAATCCTAGTTCATGTTTTGATAGGATTATTTATTATTGAAAGCGTTTTAAGTTCACTCCTTTTTTTGAGGTAGGAGGTCTGACTTATTTAGATGAAAAATTATGTATGTAGTTTTAAATGGGAAGAAAAATAATATAAGTATCATTTTATAGTGTGGGGAGGTTAAAAGTGTGAAAGGTAAAGATTTTCACACGAATATATATGGGTTATGTAGGATTATTACTTTCAGGGGCAGCTTTATTTTTAAATAGTCTTGTTATATTAGGGAAAGCAGAGATGAAAAGTGCGGGTGTTTTTAATTTATTTGTGGGTGCACTACAAATTATTATTCCGTTTTATTTGATTATGATTTCTGACCAAAGCAATTGGACAGTGTATTCATATGCGGCTACTTTCTTATTTGGATTAACTTATTTATATGTAGGTGTTACTTTTATAAAAGGAATGGATAGTAGTGGTCTAGGATGGTTTTGTATTTGGGTAGCAATTATAGCCTTATTCTATATGGTTGTTTCATTTGTTCAATTCCATGATGTTGTTAATGCGTTAACGTGGTTTATGTATCAGTAATTTCTATTTTGTACTTCTGTTATTGTATTTATAAATATCGAGTCCGTTAATATATTATCTGTATAAAGGCATGGAATCGTTAAACGAATTCCATGCTTTTTATATGTTAGCACTTATAATAGAGAGGTAGTATTTTACACTTTGCTAAAGTGGGGATGATGAAGTTGAAAAAAGTATTGGTGCTAGGGGGAACAAGATTTTTTGGTAAACATTTAGTAGAAGCACTTTTGCAAGAGGGGCACGATGTAACGATTGCGACGAGAGGAATTACGGAAGATTCTTTTGGCAGTAGAGTAAAAAGACTTATTGTAGATAGGGAAGATGAAAAACAACTAGCAGAGCGTCTAGGAGATAAAATTTATGATATTGTATACGATAATTTATGCTATAGCTCGAATGCAGCGAAGGTAATATGTGAAGTGTTACGAGGGAAAACGAAGAAATATGTTATGACATCTTCAATGGCCGTCTATGAACCTGCCCTAAGCTTATCAGAAGAAGACTTTAATCCGTACGAGTATGCAATCGCGTATGGAGATAGGAATGACTTCAATTATGGTGAAGGAAAGAGATTAGCTGAAGCCGTTGTATTTCAACATGCAACATTCCCAGTCGTTGCAGTGCGTTTTCCAGTTGTTATTGGAGAAAATGATTATACGAAAAGGTTACAATTTTACGTTGAATGTATTGTGAACCAAAAACCTATCGTTGTGGATCATGTAGATGGAACTTTGTCATTTATACATGAAAAAGAGGCAGGAGAGTTTCTAGCTTGGTGCGGAATGGCAAATGTGAGAGGAGCAATTAACGCCTGTAGTAACGGAGTAGTTTCTATGGAAGAAATTATGCATTTCATAGAAGAGAAGACGGGAATAAAAGCACTCATTCAGAAAGCTGGGGGAAATATAGCTCCTTATAATGAGGTAAATAACTGTACGTTACATAATGGAAAGGCTCGTGAATTTGGATTTTTGTTCCGAGAGCCGGAACTAGAAATGAAAAATGTTTTAAAACATTATATAAATACAATGAAGTAATCATAAATCCCCCGGTGGCAATCCGGGGGATTCTGGAGGATTTCGACAATACTGATTTTACATTACCAAATTTACCTTATACGTACGACTAATGTTTTTGTGATTGAATTGCTTGTAAATACTTCTCGTTTACTTGGTCCCAGTTTACTGTATGCCACCAGTTGGTAACAAACTCTGGGCGCCTATTTTGATACTTTAAATAATAAGCATGTTCCCATACATCAATTACGAGTAAGGGGATTTTCCCTTCTTGCAAAGGCGTATCTTGATTTGGTGTACTCATAACAGAGAGTTCCTCACCGTCAAGAACAAGCCATCCATAGCCACTTCCAAAACGACTAATAGCAGCTTTGGAAAGTTGATCTTTTAAGTTGTCAAAGGTATTGAAATAATAATCAATTACTTTTGCAACGTCTCCATTAGGCTCACCGCCACCTCGTGGGCTCATCACTTCCCAAAAAAGACTATGACAATAGTGACCACCACCGTTATTTCGTACAGCTGTAACAATTTCCTTCGGTAAAGCATCTAAATTACATAGCAATTCTTCTAAAGATTTATTATGTAATTCAGTATAATTTTCTAAAGTAGCATTTAAATTGTTTACGTATGTCGCATGGTGCTTTCCATGATGAATGGAAAGTGTATTGCTATCAATATGTGGCTCTAGTTCATCATAGTCATATGAAAGCTTTGGCAATTGAAATGAAGACATAACATTCCCTCCTTTCCATTTAAAAAGTTGGTCTAGGTAAAAATACTTTATCTGAGTCAAAAATACACCCATTTTCCATATAAGTCAATAGTAAGTCCATTAATTTTCTGAAAAATATTACAATAAAAGTAACACTCTCACTTTCATTTGTGACTCCTATCCTTTTTGCTTATACTGTAAAGTAGCAGGGTTTTGTTGAAATAGAAGGAGATTGTTTATGAGTAAAACGAAACAATTAATAGAGGAAGCAAGTAATTTTATTACGATTTGTTATAAGGAGCTTCATAAAGAACAATTGATAGAAGAACGTATAAAAGAAATTCAAATTGAGATAGAGAAGACAGGGACATATGAGCATACATTTGAAGAACTTGTTCATGGTTCACGAATGGCATGGCGTAACAGTAATAGATGTATTGGAAGACTATTTTGGAGTAAGATGCACATATTAGATGCGCGCGAAGTAAATGATGAAGAGGGTGTATATAATGCATTAATTCATCATATTAAATATGCAACGAACGACGGAAAAGTTAAACCAACCATTACGATTTTTAAGCAATATCAAGGTGAAGAAAATAATATAAGAATTTATAATCACCAATTGATTCGATATGCAGGATATAAAACAGAAACGGGAGTGATTGGTGATTCTCATTCCGCTACATTTACGGACTTTTGTCAGGAGCTTGGTTGGCAAGGAGAAGGTACGAATTACGATGTATTGCCACTTGTGTTTTCTATAGATGGAAAAGCGCCTATATATAAAGAAATTCCGAGAGAAGAAGTAAAAGAAGTGCCAATTGAACACCCAGAATACCCTATTTCATCACTTGGAGTAAAATGGTATGGTGTTCCAATGATTTCAGATATGCGTTTAGAAATTGGCGGTATTTCTTATATAGCCGCTCCGTTCAATGGATGGTATATGGGAACAGAAATTGGGGCGCGCAACTTAGCAGATCATGATCGTTATAATTTACTTCCGGCTGTTGCGGAGATGATGGATTTAGATACATCGAGAAACGGTACCTTATGGAAAGATAAGGCGCTAATTGAGTTGAATATTGCCGTACTACACTCCTTTAAAAAACAAGGAGTTAGTATTGTTGATCACCATACTGCTGCACAACAATTTCAGCAATTTGAGAAGCAAGAAGCTGCTTGTGGTCGTGTTGTAACAGGTAATTGGGTATGGCTTATTCCACCATTATCTCCAGCTACCACCCACATTTATCATAAACCGTATCCGAATGAAATTTTGAAGCCAAATTTCTTTCATAAATGATATTTAGTATAGGTTTTTTCTGTGAAATATAATTTTTTTAAATTACTGTTATGTAGCAAATGGAAGCCTTTACTCTCGGTTATTTTTGGAAGAGGCTTTTTGAACCAAGGAGTTCCTTATGTTATAATCAAATTTCTGTTTCGAAGACCTTATAGAAATATAAGGTCTTTTGTTTTGCTTTTTTATGTAAGAGGAAGAGATTCTTTCTTTTTAATAAGGGATTTGGCATATTTTTAGGGACAACATAAGTATGTGGGAAGTCGATAAAATGTTATGCATATATAATTATTGTGTTTTGGTTTTAAACAATAAAACATAATAAAGTTGTTTTTTTAGATTGCTGAGGAAGGAGGAAGTGTAAATGAGGATGAAGAGTCGAAAAACTGATTGGCCTGTATTTATTATTAGTGGTGGTTCACTTTTATTATTTGTAATTGCAGTTTTTTTGAACAAGGATTATGTAGAGAGTGCGATTAATAAAAGTTTCGCTTTTTCAATTAAATATTTCGGTGCCTTCTGGCAAGTTTTATTATTAGGTACATTTATTGTTGCGATGTGTATGGCGTTCTCCAAATATGGGAGAGTTAAGCTTGGAGGATTAGAAAAACCTGAGATTAGTACGGCAAAATGGCTTGCTATTATTATGTCTACATTACTTGCCGGAGGTGGCGTTTTTTGGGCAGCAGCAGAGCCAATGTATCATTTGATGACGGTGCCACCAATACATGATGGTATATCTGCTGGAACGAAAGAAGCAGTCATGCCTGCTTTAGCACAAAGTTATATGCATTGGGGATTTTTAGCATGGACGATTTTAGGTACAATTAGTGCGGTAGTTATGATGTATGGACATTATCATAAAGATATGCCGCTAAAACCTCGAACGCTTTTATATCCTATTTTTGGGGAAAAATTAAGAAAGAGCCTGCTTGGAACGATAATTGATGCAGCTGCAATTATTGCAGTAGCTGCAGGTACAATTGGCCCAATTGGATTTTTAGGTTTACAAGCAAGTTATGGATTACAAGAATTATTTGGAATTTCTGATGTGTTTACTACTCAATTAGCAATTATTGTTTGTGTGGTGGCCGTGTCTACCATATCGGCAGTAACAGGTATTGATAAAGGGATTCAAATTATAAGTAATTTAAATGTTAGATTAGCAATTGTATTAATGGTATTCATATTACTATTTGGGCCAGGTGGATTTATTATTGATTCGTTTGTTTCTTCGTTTGGATTTTATGTAAATGAGTTTATACCGATGAGCACATACCGTGGTGATACAAGTTGGTTAGGATCTTGGACAATCTTTTTCTGGGGATGGTTTATTGGATACGGACCAATGATGGCAATTTTAGTGAGTCGAATTTCAAGAGGGAGAACGATTCGAGAAATCATCGTTGCAATTGGAATTATCGCACCTATTATTACAACGTTTTGGTTTACTATATTAGGTGGATCAGGCGTGTTTTATGAGTTGATGAATCCTGGGTCTATCTCGGACGCATTAAGTGAATCTGGTATGCCGGCAGCTATGATTGCAATTACAGGACAATTGCCACTTTCTAATATTATTGGACCAGCATTTCTTTTATTAACAATTTTATTTGTAGTGACAACAGGAGATTCAATGGCGTATTCCATTTCAATGGCAGTGACTGGAGACGGAGATCCTAGAATTAGTTTGCGAATTTTTTGGTCGCTTATTATGGGCGCAGTTGCAGCAATTCTTTTATATATGGGTGAAGGAAGTATTAATGCGCTACAATCGTTTATCGTGGTGACGGCAGTTCCGGTATCAATTTTGTTATTCCCGATGCTATGGTTAGCGCCTAAAGTTGCGGGAGAATTAGCATTAAAACAAGGTATTGTAAAAGAAGAAGATAAAACTGCATTCTTATTTCAGAAGGCTAGTAAATCAAAATAAATAAAAACGTAAAAGAGGAAGCATCTTAAATGAGATGCTTCCTCTTTTACGTTTAATCTAATACTTTTCCCTTTGTTTCTGGTACACATAGTAGCATTGTAATTAACCCGATTGGGTAGATGATAAAAATTAAGGACAATGCTCCAAGTAGGTTGCCACCTGTAGCGAGTAAGCCAATAATAACAGGCCCAAATCCAGCTAACCCACGTCCTGTACCGAAAATAAAGTTTTCAGCGGTAGAGCGAGCTTCAGCAGGATAGTTTTCAGCTAAAATTGCTCCAAACCCTCCCATCATTCCATTTGCAAAGAATCCAAGCAATGCACTTCCCCATAATAATAATGTTGAATCTGTGAATAAGAAGAAGTAAATGAGACAGTATACTGTACCGCCAATATAATAGATTGCAAAAGTTTTACGGCGACCAATTTTATCAGCCAGAATACCAAAGATTGCAATTCCAATTAGCATACCGATGGTAGAAATGAACATCCAGCCACTTGCTTTTGCTAATGTATAGTTATATTTATTTGCTAAAATAGTGGGCATCCATGTGAAGATTCCGTAATATCCGAAGTTTTGGATAAACGACATAATAATAAGACCGATTGTTGTAATTGTTACTTTTTTATTGGCAAATAACTTTCGAAGTGGGAATTTTTTTATATGTTTTAGTTGTTCTGCTTCAGTAGTTGTTAATTTACCTGCAGCTTCTTTTTGCAATAGTTCCTTTTTGTAGCGTTGTTTTTGCTCCCATATTTTCGGTTCACTTAAACTTTTACGGACATAGACAGCTAGTAAAGCTGGAATTAATCCAAATAAGAAAACGGCTCTCCATCCAAAGTGCGGGACAATAAATGCTGGAAGGAGTGAAGCAACCAGTACACCAAATTGCCATCCAAGTGCAACAACAGATGTCGCTTTAGCGCGCATTTCTTTAGACCATGTTTCTGTTACAATGGCCATTCCGATTCCGAATTCACCACCAACCCCCATTCCAACTAAAAAGCGCAGAATTAATAATTGCCAGTAGTCTGTTGCGAAATAAATGAGTGCGGTTGCTAGTGAAAACAGTAAGATTGTGAAGGCCATTGTACGAATACGGCCAAATAAATCAGCAATAAATCCAAATAAATAAGAACCAATTAACATCCCTATTGTGGTAGCTAATGTTAAGTTTCCACCTTCAACAGGACTTAAGTGAAACTCTTTTAAAATATAGACAAGTACGAAAGATAATAGCAACATATCTAAACCTTCTGCTGCATATCCTAGCGCAGAACCAAATAATGTTTTATATCTTTTCGCTTTCGTCTCCTCTGTTGCTTGTTGTACATCAGTAGTGACGTTCATTATTACTCCTCCTTATTTTCTACAGTCGCTATGGAAGAATAACAAAAGGCCTTCTCACCTGATATGATGAGAAGGCCAAAAAAGCATACGTATCCCCAAAAAAGAACATACGTATATTGTATTCCGACTTCCTTCTCAACCTCACGGGGTTGGGTTAAAGGACTGTATTATATTACTTTATTTTTAGCACTCTTCTATTGTATTGTCAAATAAAGAGGAAGTTATTATGTGTAAAATATTTCAAAAAACATTTCGTACTTCTTGACGCCGACTTCATTATTTTCCCATAATAAAACTAACTAAATAAAAAGGAATGAATCAAAGATGCTAAATTTAGTACTCATGATGATCGAACGAGTCGGACTTATAGTTATTTTAGGATTTTTACTCTCTCATATTAAAACTTTCAGACGCCTCCTTCATAAACAGGATGGCTATGTAGATAAGCTTAAGCTTATTTGTATTTTTTCGGTATTTACAATTGTAAGCAATTACACTGGGATTGAAATAGCAGGAAATACGATTATGAATGAAAACTGGTTACAAGGTGTTTCTTCTTCAAGTACAATTGCGAATACGCGTATTATGGGTGTTGGTATTAGCGGCTTACTTGGTGGCCCTATTGTAGGGGTTGGAGTCGGATTTATTGCTGGTATTCATCGTTATATGCTTGGTGGTACGACAGCGCTAAGCTGCGCAATCTCTTCTATTTTAGCTGGGATTATAACTGGTTATATCGGATATATTTTCAAAAAATATAATCGTACAATTACTCCTAAATTTTCAGCAGTTTTAAGTGTTTTTATCGTATCTTTAGAAATGCTTATGATTTTATTAATTATAGAGGATGGAATTAGCGTTGTGAAAACAATAGCGATACCAATGATTCTTGTAAATAGTTTTGGAAGTTTTATTTTACTTTCTATGATACAAGCTATTTTGCGTCAGGAGGAGAATGCAAAGGCACTTCAGACTCATAAAGTATTACGTATTGCAGATAAAACGTTACCGTATTTCCGCCAAGGCTTAACAGAAGAATCATGTAAGCATGTGGCACAAATTATTCACCGTTTTACAGGAACAGATGCGGTATCCTTAACAGATACAGAGAAAATATTAGCTCATGTTGGATTAGCATCAGATCACCATATTCCTTCACATAGTTTAATAACCGGTTTGTCGAAAGAAGTGTTAAACACAGGGAAAATAATGAAAGCGAAATCACGTGAGGTTATTAATTGTCAACATGAAGGCTGCCCTTTGCAAGCGGCGATTGTAATTCCACTAACTTCGCATGGAAATACGATAGGGACATTAAAACTCTATTTCAAAAATCCTAACCAGTTAAGTCGTGTGGAAGAGGAATTAGCAGAAGGGTTAGCAAAAATATTCTCCACGCAGTTAGAGTTAGGAGAAGCTGAGTTGCAAAGTAAATTACTTCAAGATGCGGAGATAAAAGCATTACAAGCGCAAATTAACCCACACTTTTTATTTAATGCGATTAATACAGTATCAGCTTTATGCCGAACAGATGTAGAAAAAGCAAGGAAGTTATTATTACAGCTTAGCGTATATTTCCGTTGTAATTTGCAAGGGGCACGTCAGTTATTGATTCCACTAGAACAAGAATTAAACCATGTACAGGCATACTTATCACTAGAACAAGCAAGGTTCCCAAATAAGTATGAGGTAAAGATGTATATTGAGGATGAGCTAAAGACAACTTTAGTACCACCATTTGTTCTTCAACTATTGGTTGAAAATGCATTGCGACATGCTTTTCCGAAGAAGCAACCAGTATGCGAAGTAGAAGTGCATGTTTTTGAAAAAGAGGGTATGGTTCATTTTGAAGTAAAAGATAATGGACAGGGAATTGAGGAAGAACGTTTAGAACAATTAGGAAAGATGGTAGTTTCGTCAAAGAAAGGGACTGGAACAGCTTTATATAATATTAATGAACGTCTTATTGGATTATTTGGAAAAGAAACGATGCTTCATATCGAAAGTGAATTAAATGAGGGGACAGAGATTACTTTTGTTATTCCAAAAAAAGTAGGGGAGGAAGAGCAGATTGTTAAAAGTACTAGTAGTTGACGATGAAATGTTAGCACGTGATGAACTAAAGTATTTATTAGAGAGAACGAAAGAAGTTGAGATAATTGGTGAGGCTGATTGTGTGGAAGACGCATTAGAAGAACTAATGCAAAGTAGACCAGATATTGTGTTTTTAGATATTCAATTATCCGATGATAACGGATTTGAAATCGCGAATATATTAAAGAAGATGAAAAATCCACCTGCAATTGTATTTGCTACTGCCTATGATCAATATGCGCTGCAAGCATTTGAAGTAGATGCGTTAGACTACATTTTAAAACCATTTGATGAAGAGCGTATTGTGCAGACATTAAAGAAGTATAAAAAACAAAAACAAGCGCAAATAGAAACGAAGCACGAAATAAAGGGGACAGATGTAACAGCAGAGATGCATAAATTAGCATTACCAATTGAAGAATCAATCGTACTTGTGAATATTGAAGATATTATATATGTAGGGCTTGTAGATGGGAAAGTAACAGTAAAAACAACGAGGGAAACGTATGTAACACATGATACACTTGTAATTTTAGAGAAGAAGTTACCACAAGCAAGCTTCATGCGCGTACACCGTAGCTTTATTGCGAATATTAATCATATTACTGAAATTCAGCCATGGTTTAATTCTACTTATAATTTAATCATGAAAGAAGGATCGAAAGTACCTGTTAGCCGTACATATGCAAAAGAACTCAAGAAGCTGCTTCGTATTTAAGAAGCCGCTTTTGTATTTCATCCTTTTATATTTGTAACTGATTCTGTATATTTGACGTTCTGTTATGTAAACGCTTACTTATACGTTTGTATCCTATACAATAAAGGTACCAAATCGAAAGAGGTGGCCAAAATGAGTACGAAAAAAGTATATAGTTTCTTATCACAAGCATTCATATTCTCAGCTATTATGTTAATTTCTAATATTATTGCAACACATTTACCAATTCCAATGCCTTCATCGGTAATCGGGTTAGTTATTTTATTTAGTCTATTATGTTTAAAAGTTATTAAATTGGAGCAAGTTGAATCAATCGGAACAGCTTTAACAGGTATTATTGGATTCTTATTCGTCCCATCAGGTATTTCAGTTATTAATTCTCTTGGTGTAATGGGGCAATACTTTGTACAAATTTTAACTGTAATTGTTGTAGCAACAGTTATTTTACTCGCTGTAACAGGGTTATTTGCACAATTTATTTTAGGAAAAGATGAAAAAGAAACAGAAGATACAAAAGAATTGAAAGTAGTAAATAAAGGACGCAAGCACGGAAAGGTTGCGTAACCATTGCATTTATATATTGTTAGGAGGTAATGAACATGGCAAGCACAATGACTCCATATTTCGGAATCGGCGTTTCATTAATCGCATACGGAATCGGAACATTATTATTCAAGCATTCAAAAGGGTTCTTCCTATTTACGCCATTATTCGTAGCGATGGTATTAGGGATTGTCTTTCTAAAGGTAGGTAACTTTACTTTTGAAGAATATAATACTGGCGGAAAAATGATTAGTTTCTTCTTAGAGCCAGCAACAATTGCATTTGCTATCCCACTCTATAAACAAGTTGATAAGTTGAAAAAATATTGGTGGCAAATTTTATCAGCTATCGTGGTTGGATCTATTTGCTCAGTAATTGTCGTGTTCATTGTTGCAAAAGCAATCGGTTTAGATACAGCAGTAATGAATTCAATGCTACCACAAGCAGCAACAACAGCAATTGCGTTACCAATTTCAGAAAGTATTGGTGGTATTCCAGCAATTACATCGTTTGCAGTTATTTTCAACGCAGTTATCGTATACGCATTAGGAGCATTATTCTTAAAAACATTTAGAGTGAAACATCCGATTGCAAAAGGTTTAGCACTTGGAACAGCGGGTCATGCATTAGGAGTTGCGGTAGGAATTGAAATGGGTGAGGTAGAGGCAGCGATGGCAAGTATTGCTGTAACAGTAGTTGGGGTTGTAACAGTAGTTGTCATCCCAATGTTCATACCATTCATTGGATAGTAAAACTTACTTAAAAAACAAGAAAAGCAAGCTATTTGTAGGACAGATTTCTACTGATAGCTTGCTTTTTATGTTACAGTAGTGGTAAGACCTATTTAAAAAAATGTAAGTTTCCTTAAATCTTCATTAATACTATGTAGAATACGTTTTGAATTAGGTCATTGTATTGTAAAATAAGAAGTAAGCTACTATATACCTGTTAAGGTAGGCATATAATGAGTTTATAAAAATCTTAATATGAATGAATAATTAAAAGTAGAAAAGAGAGAGAAATCTACTTATTAACGTTTTAGTTTATAGGACAGGAGAGAGTATTCGTCGATTATGCAAATAAAAAACCTGTTTCAAAGTAAAGGATTTCAGAGGTTACTCGTATTAGTAATACTTGCTCTCGTGTTATACGGGCTGCAAAGTATGTTGAATTTAATATTAATTACGTTTATTCTCACGTATTTAATGGATCGATTCCAAAAGTTTATTTCCCGCAAATTAGATCATTTCATGCCTATTAATCGAAAAATTATTATAGCATTTCTATATGTAATGTTAATTGGTGGAATTGCTATTACGCTATTTAAATATTTACCAGTATTGACGATACAAATTTCACAACTGATTTACCAATTCAATGTATTTTTAAGAAACCCACCAGATAGTGAACTAATTAAGTATGCAGTTAATGCTGTCAATCATATGGAGCTTTCTAAATATGTAGGACAAGGCGTAGACATTTTGTATAAATCGATTACGAATGTTGGTAAATTTGGCCTTCAAGTTTTACTTTCTTTAATTTTGAGTTTGTTTTTCTTATTAGAAAAATCTCGTATTGTTGGTTTTACTGCAAAGTTTAAAGAAAGCAGGCTTGCAATTTTCTATACTGAAATTGAGTACTTCGGAAAGAAATTTGCACGTTCATTTGGAAAGGTAATCGAAGCACAATTTTTAATTGCTGTTGTTAACTGTGTTCTTTCAGTTATCGCATTATGGATATTAGGATTCCCGCAATTATTAGGTTTAGCATTAATGATTTTCTTGCTTGGATTAATTCCAGTAGCGGGGGTTATCATTTCGTTATTCCCACTTTGTATGATTGCTTACAATATTGGCGGTATTATGTACGTTGTTTATATTTTAGTTATCGTAACAGTGATTCATGCGCTTGAAAGTTACGTATTAAATCCGAAGTTTATGTCGCAAAAAACAAATTTACCGATTTTCTATACTTTTATGGTATTAATTTTCTCAGAGCACTTCTTAGGTGTATGGGGACTGATTATCGGTATTCCAATCTTCATTTTCTTACTAGATGTTTTAGACGTGACAAGTGATGAAATGGAGAAGGATGTTGGAAAAAATAAAGTGAAGTAAAGAAAAAGCATCGATGTTCGATGCTTTTTCTTTTATAACATTATGTTTCTTATGCCATACTGTAAGGAGAATATAGAATAGGGGTGAAGTAATGGCTGTAAATGAAAAGGTAGAGTTAGCTACATTTGCTGGAGGGTGTTTCTGGTGTATGGTTTCTCCATTTGAAGAGATGGAGGGCATTATACAGGTTATTTCAGGTTATACAGGCGGTCATAAAGAGGACCCAACGTATAAAGAAGTGTGCTCAGAAACAACAGGACATTATGAAGCGGTACAAATTACATTTGATGCAAATAAAATGCCGTATGAGCAGTTATTAAATATATATTGGAGACAAATTGATCCGACCGACGTAGGTGGACAATTCCACGATCGCGGACAGTCTTACGAAACAGTGATTTTTTATCATAATGAAGAGCAACATAAAAAAGCAGAAGCCTCAAAAGAAGAACTTGAGCAGAGTGGGCGCTTTTCAAAAACAATTGCGACAAAAATACTACCAGCAGCTACATTTTATCCAGCTGAAGAATATCACCAAGGATATCATAAGAAAAACACATTCCGCTATGAGTTATATCGTAAAGGCTCAGGACGAGATGCTTTTATTAAGCAACATTGGCCAAAGGATAATGCTCATTTAAAAGAAAAACTCAATGAGATGCAGTTTTATGTAACGCAGGAAAATGGTACAGAACCACCATTTCGAAATGAGTATTGGAACCATAAAGAGGAAGGTCTTTATGTAGACATCGTTTCCGGTGAGCCGCTATTTACTTCTCTAGACAAATTTGATAGTGGATGTGGATGGCCTAGTTTTACAAAACCAGTTATGTCAGCAAGTGTGAAAGAAAAGATGGATGTGAGTCATAATATGACGCGTACAGAAGTGAGAAGTAAGGAAGGAGATTCACATCTTGGGCATGTATTTCCAGACGGTCCAGGACCAAATGGACTTCGTTACTGCATTAATTCTGCAGCCCTTCGATTTATTCCAAAAGAGGAATTAGAGAAAGAAGGCTATGGTGATTTTCTAGTCTTGTTTGGAAATAAAAAATAACCTCGCAGTTAGCGAGGTTATTTTTTGTTATTTTGTTTTTTTCTTTTTAAATTTGCTTAATACTTCATAAACGATTGGAACAATAAGAAGTGTTAATAACGTTGAACTTGTTAATCCACCAATTACCGTTACACCAAGTCCTTTAGAAATTAAGCCACTACCTTCAAATCCTAATGCAAGCGGGATAAGAGCACCAATTGTTGCAATTGCAGTCATTAAAATTGGACGAAGGCGTGTTGCACCAGCTTCTAATAAAGCTTCACGTGTTGATAGTCCTTCATTTTCTTTATGAATAACGCGGTCGATAAGCACGATTGCGTTTGTTACAACGATACCGATTAACATAAGCGCCCCAATCATTGCAGATACACTTAATGTTTCACCAGAGATTAATAAGGCAACAAGAGCTCCGATAATTGTAAATGGTAGCGAGAATAAAATTGCGAATGGTGCAAGGGCACCACCAAATGTAACGACAAGAACGAAGTATACAATGGCAATCGCAGCTAACATCGCTAAGCCAAGTTGCTTAAATGATTCTTCAATATCTTTTGTAACGCCGCCCATAGAAACATCTACGCCAGAAGGAAGATCCATTTTATCTACTTCTTTTTGAACAGCGGCAGATGCTTTTGAAACGTCATCAGATGTTAGTTTTGCACTTACTTCTGCATAAACACGGCCATCGCGGTGTTTCACTGTATTCGAAGTTTCACCTTCTTTTACAGTCATAACATCTTTCACAGCCACTTCAGTACCAAGTGGTGTTGTAATTTTACGATTTGTTAAGTCATCGATTGTTGCATAATTTTGTTTTTCAGCTTCGACATATACGTTGACATCTTTACCGTCTTTTTTAATTGTTGTCAGAACAGGTCGATCATGTTGATTAGAAAGTCCCATTCCAATTTGAGCAGCCGTTAAGCCCATTTTACTCAGCTTTTCTTGATCTGCGACTAAAGTGTACTCTGCATATGTTTTTGCAATACTAGAATCTATATCTTTTAAGTCTTTATTTTTCTTCATGATATTTTGAATATCTTTTACGACAGGCTTAATGTCTTCTGAGCTATCTCCGTAAACGTATAGTTTAATTTCGTTACTACCGCCACTTGCTCCGAAGTCTTGGTTTTTCCATTCGCCTTTGCCAGACATCTTCTGTAAATCTTTAACGACTTGTTCTTTCTCTTTTTCAAAGTTTTTCGTGTCGTTATCATATTGCACGAAGAACATTGCTTGGTTTGATTGACCAGGACTCATTGGGTTTTCGCCACCTAATGAGAATTGAATTGTTTTGACGTCTTTATTATTTTGGAAGTGCTTCTCAGCTTTTGTTGCAATTTTTTCAACGTCTTCTAACGTTTGACCTGGTTCAGGGTTGTATGTTGCGATAATCATTTTTTCTTCTTCAGAAGGTAAGAAACTTACACCGATAACTGGTACAAGTGCAAGACTACCAACTAATAGAAGGACAGCGATACTTGATGTAATAATTTTGTGATTTAAAGCCCATGCAAGTATGCGTTTATACCCATTTGCTAATTTACTTGGTTTTTCTTCATGATGTACTTTTTTTTCCCTCATGCTCTCTTTCTTAAATAAGGAATGAGCTAGCATCGGTACGATTGTAACTGCTACTAGTAATGATGCTAATAAAGCGAAGACGATAGTTAAGGCGAATGGTAAGAACATTTCACCAATCATACCTTTTACTAGTCCAAGTGGTAAAAATACAGCAATTGTTACGATGGTAGAAGACATAATTGGGATAAACATTTCTTTCGTAGCTTCACGAATTAAATCTTTTCCGCGCAATTTCTCTTCTGATAACGACATACGTCGGTAAATATTTTCAATAACAACAATTGAGTCATCGACAACGCGGCCTATAGCAACGGTCATTGCTCCAAGTGTCATAATGTTAAGCGTAATATCCATTTGCTTTATGACTAAAACAGCAATTAATAAAGAAAGTGGTATTGAAACGACAGAGATTAACGTTGTTCGAATATTTCGTAGGAACAGCATAATAATAACGATCGCAAAGATAGCACCGAAAATTGCTTTGCTCAGCATTGTTTCTACTGATTTTTCAATAGGTGCACCTTGATCGAATGTTGAAATAATCTCTAAGTCTTTATACTTTTTCTCAAGTTCTTTTACTTTATCTTTTACTGCATTTACAACATCAACTGTATTTGCATCAGAGGCCTTCACAATTTGAATTCCAATTGCTTCTTTTCCATTTGTTCGAGAAATGGAAAAGAAGCAATTTCATCTAATGTAACTGTTGGAATCCCGTTCATAGCGGCTGGATTCATTTGTGGCGTTTGTGCACCAGTGCCAGCATTTTGACTACCTTGACCGTTAGGTGAGGAAGGTATAGCTGGGATTTTAAGTTCTTTTAATGCTTTAATCGTTGTAATATTGCCATCTACAACAACTGATTTTTCCGTGTCTTTAAATGTATATAAGCCAAGTGGTAAAGATACATCCGATCCTTTAATCACATTTTTTACAGTATCTTCACTTAGTCCTAGTTCTTTCATTTTATCTTTCTTAAAGATGAGCTGTACTTCATCTACTTGTTGACCAGCAATTTGAACAGATGCAACACCATCAAGTCCTTTTAATCCCGGTACAACATTTTTTTCTACATTTTCAGTTAAAGTAGCTAAAGATTCATTCTTGCTTGCTACGCTTAACGAAATAACGGGAAAAGCATTGAAGTTTACTCGTGAAACTTTAGGATCTTTAACACCTTCTGGGAGTTTTACATTTGTGAGAGCTTCTTTAATTTCTGGTTCTGCTTTTTCCATATTTTTGTCAAAATCGTATTCTACTTGAATAGAAGATGCGTTTTGAAAAGATGATGAACTCACAACGTTAACACCGCTTAAATTTTGTAGTTGTTCTTCCATCGGCTTTGAAACTTTATCAGCTACTTCTTCTGGTGTAGCACCAGGATAGACCGTAGTTACTGTCACAATCGGTGTTGTAATATCAGGAATTGTTTCCAGCTTCATATTGAGTCCAGAGTAGATCCCCGCAATAGTAACAATAATGGTTAGTAGCCAAACTGCGAACTTATTTTTTAACGAGAAATTGATGATTTTGTTCATGTTTGCGCTCCCTTTGTATTATATGGACCAACTGGTCAGTCTAATACATAATATAACTGACCGTTCGGTCAATCGTCAATAAAAAGGGATGGTATAATACATTTATAATAAGATGCGAGATTAAATTTAGGAGAGAAGATATGAAAGAAAAAGAGCGTTTAATTATAGAATCGGCTATGAAGTTATTTGCTACTAAGGGTGTAAATGCGACATCAGTGCAGGAAATTGTGACAGCTAGTGGTATATCTAAAGGAGTTTTTTACTTATATTTTAAATCGAAAGATGAGCTTTTATTAGCGACACTTCGATATTATTATGACAAAATCCAAAAGAAAATGCTGGATATTGAACAAGAGTCTTTATTACCACGTGAAAAATTTGCAAAACAATTACATTGTCAGTTTAATGATATACAAAAACATAAAGAATTTATTATTATGCATGCGAGAGAAAATGCAATTCCGTTTAATAAAGAAGTAGAAGAATTTATGATGCGGATGAAGTTAGAGTCTCATGCATTTTATCGGAATAGTTTATTGTCCATTTATGGTGAAAAGGTTATGCCATATTTATTGGATTTAGTAATTATAGTAGAAGGCATATGCCGTGGTTATTTAGAGTTAATTATTTTACAAGCACCAGAAATTGATTTATCGTATGTCGCTGCTTTTATTTTAAAAAGAGTAGATCATTTAGTAGATGGCTTAGTAGAATCTTCGGAAGAACCTATTTTACATGAAGAAAAGCTTGGAGAATTCCTTTGTAAATCAGAGCTCATTAAGGAACAAGTTAAAGAGCATTTTTTAAAAGACATTATTGTATTTAAGCGTAATTTAGCGGATCAATTAGAGGATGATGAGTTGCTAGTAACGTTAGATGTTTTAGAGGCGGAAATACGATTGCTTAATCCAAGAATTCCGGTAATTAGAGGTATGTTAGCAAATTTAGAGGCGTATCCGGAATTAAAAGAATTTCGATTACGCCTTATAGGATACTACAATATAAAAAATTCTTAATAAAAATAAGTAAAAACTCCTTGTCTACACAAGGAGTTTTTACTTAAAGACTACTTACTATTTTGAGACCATTCTTCGACATCCCAAACTTTTGTGATCCAATCTTCATAGAAGTCCGGTTCGTGACATACAAGGAGGATTGTTCCTTTATATGCTTTCATAGCCTTCTTAAGTTCCGCTTTTGCTGTAACATCAAGATGGTTTGTCGGCTCATCAAATAGTAGCCAGTTACTTTCCTCACCCATTAGCTTACATAAACGAACTTTTGCTTGTTCTCCACCACTTAATTGACTTAATGGGCGAGAAATATGTTCATTTTTTAATCCGCATTTTGCTAACATCGCACGAATTTGATGCTGGTCTAAACCAGGGAATGTATTCCATACATCATCAATTGGTGTTATATTGTCAGCTTTAACTTCTTGCTCAAAGTATGCAGGCTCTAAGAAGTCACCAAGGCTTGTTTTACCGCTTAAAGGCTTAATTTTATCTAAGATTGTTTTTAGTAACGTTGATTTACCAACACCGTTACATCCAACAATAGCAATTTTTTCACCACGTTCGATCGTCATTGATAGCTTTGGTAGTAGCGGATGTGTATATCCGATTTCTACATTTTCACCTTCAAAGACGAAGCGACTACTTGCGCGACTTTCTTTAAATGAGAATTCAGGTTTAATTGCTGTTTCTGGGCGATCAATAAGTTCCATGCGATCAAGTTGCTTTTGACGACTCTTTGCACGACCTGTCGTTGAATAACGAGCCTTGTTTTTTGCAATGAAGTCTTCTTGCTTTTTGATAAACTCGCGCTGCTTTTCATAAGCGTTTATATGTTGGTTTTTATTGATTTCTGCTAGTTCTAGGAATTTTTCATATGTCGCTGTATAGCGTGTCATTTTTGTGAATTCTAGATGGAAAATAACATCAACACATTTGTTCATAAATTCCGTATCATGAGAAATTAATAAGAATGCATGTGGGTATTCTTTTAAATAATTTGTTAACCAATGAATATGTTCAACGTCTAAATAGTTAGTAGGTTCATCAAGCAATAATACTTCTGGCTGTTCAAGTAATAGCTTTGCAAGCAATACCTTTGTACGTTGTCCACCACTTAGTGCTGAAACATCACGATCTAAACCAATAGCATCAATTCCAAGACCACGTGCAGCCTCTTCAATTTTCATATCTAGTAAATAGAAACCACCTGCTTCAAGTGCATCTTGTATTTCTGCCATTTGTTCAAGAAGTTCTTCTGGTTCTTCTGGTGTAGCAGTTCCCATTTTTTCTGTAACTTCATTTAAAGCTTTTTCCTTTTCGAATAACGGTAAAAATGCATCCGCTAGTACGTCACGGATCGTACGTCCAGGCGTTAAAACAGTATGCTGATCTAAGTAGCCGTAATGTGTGCCCGGTGTCCATTCTACACGACCTTGGTCATGAATAAGCTGACCAGTAATGATATTCATGAATGTTGATTTACCAACACCGTTTGCACCAACTAATCCAACGTGCTCACCTGCTAATAATCGCATAGATACATCTTTAAATAATGTACGATCACCAAATGTATGTCCTAATTTTTCAACTGTTAATAAGCTCATAGTATCCTCCGTCCAACTTGAAATAGTACCTTGAATCATGATACTAAATTCTTTCATATAATGCCATCATTTCAAAATGTATATTTTTTCAAAAGAAGTGTTTGTAAATGTTAGTATATAAAAAAGTTACTTCTACCTACAGAAGTAACTTTTTGGTTATGCCTTTTGTTTAACTTCACTAACTTTCTTTTCAGCTACAATAAAATGCGGTCTACGTTTTGTTTCATAATAAATACGACCGATATATTCACCAATAACACCTAGGAATATGAGTTGAATACCGCCAATAAATAGTATAGCGGAAATGAGAGTAAAGTAACCAGGAACTTCCACACCACCAAGGATGATTTGAACGAACGTAGTGATTACGTATAAAAGTCCTAAAATGGTTGTTAGTAATCCGAGATATATAGATAGACGTAACGGTTTATTATTAAATGAAATTACACCATCAATTCCGTAATTTAATAATTTCGAGAAGGTCCATTTACTTTCTCCATCAGAACGTAATACATTTTCATATTCAATGATTAATTCGTTATAACCGATCCAAGAAAATAAGCCTTTTGAAAATCGGTTGTATTCACTTAAAGATAATAAAGAATCTACTGCTCTTCGACTTAAAAGTCTAAAGTCCCCAATACCGTCTACTAATTCAATATCTACAAATTTATTCATCACTTTATAGTAAAGACGAGAGACGAAAGAGCGAACGGGTGAATCACCAGTTCTTGTTCTTTTTGCAATGACTTGGTCGTAGCCGTCGTTATATCCTTCTAACAGTTCTTTTATTAACGTAGGAGGGTGTTGTAAGTCAGCATCCATAATAACAATTGCATCGCCTGTAGCATATTTTAAACCAGCTAACATTGCAGCTTCTTTTCCGAAGTTTCGACTAAATGATATGTAGTGTACTGACGAATCTGAACTAGCTAAATCACGTAAAATATTTAAAGTATCATCTTTACTACCATCATTAACAAAAACAAATTCATAATCGGTAGTTAATTTATGAATTTCAAGAGAAGTCTCTGAATAAAAGGCTCGAAGCACCTTTTCTTCATTGTAGCATGGTACAACGATTGAAAGAGTCATTTTTGACACTCCTTGTTTGTAGTGGGTTAAAACAATGTTATGCGTTTTTATATGAATCTATCCAATTGGATAGATTCATGATTCATTGATTGCTCATTATTGCTTTTTAAAAGAAAATTTTCGTCGTGCTTTTGGATTTTTGAAAATTAGTAAAGCTATACAGATAATTAGTGAGATGATTGATATAATCATACCTAATTTGAAGTAAGGTGTAACGTAAGTCATTTCGATTACATGTGAACCTTTTGTAATGGGAACACCGATAAAGGCAGAATTCGCTTTCGTAAATTCGGTTTCTTTCCCATCAATTTTTATAGTCCAGCCTTTACTATATGGGACAGATAAATATAAGAGCCCGTCTTTATTTGATTTGATATCCCCTTTTAAATAATTGTTCTTATAATAAATATTTTCAAGCCTATTTTCAGTTAGTTTTTTTGTTTCTTTTTGTACACTTTCATAGTTTACAATATTTGCTTGCAAGTCACCTAATTCATACTCACCTGCCATATCAATAGAGATAGTTAGATTTTCTGGACGCTCATTGCCCAAATTGTAAACAAACCTTTCTAACGGATAAGAGTATGCACCAGCATCGTCCCCTTTTCCTATCGTTTTTCCATTAACAGTTGCATTGAATGTGCCTGCATTTTTTAATTTTAATTCTATCAGTAGATCACCAGGTGTATCAGGATAATTGATAGGTACAATCATATTTCCAAAGCCATGAACAATTAGTTTATTTTCTTGTTTTTCCATGTTTTCGAATTTTGCTTTTTCCGTTTTAATAGATACTGCCTTTGATTTGAGGTCTTGTTTATTAAAATGGTTTAATGAAAATTCTTTTGTATTATTAACGACAACAGCATGTAATAATAATTGATCACGCTGAGCGAAGTTTAATTTAGAAAATTCTTCTTCACTTATAGCCGAATCATATACATATCCTAACGGTAAAGCATAGTCATTTTTGTAAATATTATATGGTCCTACTTGCTGTAATAGTTTATATCCATAAGGTACATTCTTTGAATCTGTATCAGCACTTAATACGCGATATTTTATACCTAGCATATTTTCGAGTAGTAGTCGACTATCAGCTTGATAAAACATTGAAGGTGTATCGTACATTTGGAATACACCATATTTATTTTTCATAAAGTCATGGACATAATAATTAACTAAGCTTTGATACGTACTTACGCCATGATATCCTTGTAGCATCGGTGTGTTATATTCGCTATATGGATTAAGAATACGATAAAAGTCTTTATCATTTTCTTGTATGTAGCGAATTGCAGCAATTTCTTCTTTATTATCATAGCCTGGTTCGTGTAACTTTTCAGTTGAAATCTGGCTCTGTCCGTAAACGGTGCTAAGTATATTATTCGCATACATATAATTCATAGAAATTGTGCTAACGAGTACATTCAATACAACTAAAAATTGTATGAATGATTTAGAAATATAGCGCCATAAACATACTGTAATAACAGAAAGAACGACAGTTCCGAGTAAAATGTTATCAACGTCTTGTAAAGGTTTATCAGTTACATTTATATTTGCTTTTCTATAAAATGCATAAATGAATAATCCAATAGACACTAATAAACTTATTAAATAAGGTAATTTGTAGTCTTTCTTATGAATAATCATCCAATCTAGAATGTATGCAATTGTTTGGGCAATTACAAATACAAATAAATAGAACCATCTAGATTGCATTGCTGAAAAACCATTAAACACAGAATATGTATATGGAAGCATAAACAGAATGAACATGAATAACGTAAAGAATACTTTATTTTTAACGAGTTTATCACGTATAAACATTCCAAATACGATTAAGAATAAAATTAAAGCTGGTAAAGCTAATTGATGATTTTCAGCATTATACATGAAGAAAATATTTTCCATTAAATCTTTATAAAATTTATCTTCAAATAATAATGGTATCTCAAACTTTTTTGATAGTCGATCAGCACTAAATACGGCATTAACTGATGGGAGGAAGCAAACGGCGGCTAAACCGAGTGATAATCCATACAATAAACCGATTCTAATATAATAAGTTAGAAAAGAGACAATCGTTTTATTTTGTTGTGTCGAAAAGTATTGGAATAATGCATAAATAAATATGAAAATACTTGTGATAAAAGCAAAATAAAAGTTTGATGCTAACATTAAAGTAGCAGCGATTAGGAAAAGTCCGCGCTTCTTTTCAATAATATATTTATCAAGTCCCCATATTACTAATGGTAAAAATACAATGGCATCAGCCATGAAATCCCATAGTAAAGAGTGGCGGATGAAAGTAATACAACCACCATATATAATAGCAGCAACAAAAGATGAGAATGCTGTTTTATTATGGTAACGTAAAGAACCATACATGAATACCATAGCTAAAAAGTTTTTTAAAATACTCATGTATAATTTCACGTCATATACTTGCTCAAGACTTAGTTTAGGTAGTAACAGTGTAATCCAGAAAAACGGTGATGTGCTGTAATAATAACTAAACTCTCCAAATAAATCTCCACCTAATCCATAATCAAAAGACCAAAAAAGGTTGCCATCTTTAAAGGCATGTTGTAGAAGAAACGTAAAAAAACCAAATTGACGTAACGCATCCCCTGTACCAGAAAAGGCTTGATTAGATGTTAAAAAGAAATAATGAAAAGCAAAAGCGCACAATAATAATATTGGCATAATTATTATTGTTTTCTTGGAAAAGAATTTATTATTCGGCTTTATGCTCATAAAAATTGATAATCCTCCTTTGAAAGTCGTTACATGTAGCAACTAGTTTTTAGGTAGCATATAAAAACACACCAATTTTTAAAGGTGTGTTCTTTAGTTTTAACATGAGAAAATATATATTTTTGTTGAAGCATATATATTTTTACAAGCGTTGAAGTTCATAGTTTACATGTAATTTAGTATAAGGCATTTTCAGAAAGTAAGTCAATTTGAGCTGGAATATATAGCATTTTTTTACTGAAGAAAAATGATGGTATATAAAAAAGCAAAAAGCTTTTCCATTTTTAAATAGGAAAAGCTTTTTGCTTTTAAGCATGTTTGCGAATAAGCTTTTGTTTTATAAATCCTAAAACGAATCCACGTATTTGAGGATCAATTACAATTCCGATTATACCGTATAGTATACCAGTAAGAGTTAAAGCAACTAATGGTGGTAAGTTGATTAATGCAATTCGGTATATACCGTAACTAATAATAAAGGCTAAGGAATTAAATATAATTCCTTTAACTAATAATTGCATGCCTTTACGAATAAAGAGGGTAAATCCAATTAATAGTGTAATTTCGGTAATGATGGCTGCGGCAGCTGCCCCCATCATTCCATATTTACTACCTAATACAATATAACCTATGATGGCAACAACTAATCCAATAGTCATTGTTGTTGCACGTTTCCATTGCTGGCCAATCGTTGTTAAATTATCGGCTAGTGGATAGTTAATTGATTGTAAAATAACCATAAATGCTAGAATAGCAAGAGCGTCACCAGCGGGAGCGTATTTTTCTCCTAATAAACTAACAATCCAGAAACTTGGATCAGCAATAAAGGGGATAGAAATTCCCATTCCTAAAAAAGACATAAGTTTTAATTCAAAACTTGATAATTTTCTATGTTCTTCAATATTTTTCTCATTACCAAAAGCAAAAAGTCTTGGATAAAAAGCAGCTGCAATTACTCCAGGTATTTGATATAGTACAGCAGGTATTTTAGATGCAGCACCAAAGAATCCAACTTGCTTATATGTTGAAACTTTTTCTAATATAATAGGGCCCAATTGTGGTAAGAGCATAATAATGATTCCGTTGATCGTGAAAATAAGTAGTTGATCTAAAATGCCTTTATCCCAACCCTTATGGACTTTCGTGTAACGTATTGTCATTATAAAGGCGATAACACCTGTTACAAGACTAGATACCCCGTACATGGCAGCAACCATCATAAGTGACCATTGGAAAGACATCCCTAGTAATAGGGCAGCAGCAGCCGTTACACCTTGTAGTACAGAAATAATAGCTGTAAATTGCATGCGTTCTGTTACTTGGAAGTAAGCCATACCAACACCTTGTAAGGTTGCTCCGAACATTGTTGGTAGGACAACCCAATATACCATCGCACGTAAGTAAGCATCGGGATAGAAGAACTGGGCAAAAATAGCGAAAAGTACAGAAATTACGATAGCTAATATTAAACGAATACGTAAATAACTACTTATTAGCACACTAATATTAGCATCGCTTCTCGTTCCTTCACGCATAAACGTATGTGTTAAACCTGCATCTGTAAAGTAACAAATAACAGCTGAAACTGCTAACGCAGTTGTAAACATACCGTAATCACTTGGAGAAACATATCTTGCAAAGAAAATTGTTGCAATAGCCAGTACAAAGCGGACAGTAATGTTTCCTACAAAGAGGTAGGATGCGTTTTTTAGAATTTTATTTGTTTTCATGAGAAAAGACCTTTCTATTCTTTAGGACCCGGTTAGTTTGTCCTATTTGTAAATTTAATTTGTTCACAGAAAGAGAGAGTATCGTTATATTTTCAGTTTAAGAAAACAGAAATTTAATTCGTACAAACCAAAGCATTGCATATAGTTTTTTACTACGCTTTCCATTCTTTGAATAGATTTTACGGCAATATTTCCTTATATCTTTTTTGATTAATTGAACTTGTGATTTATCTAATCGAGAGTTTTCTTTAATATATATACAAGCGTTATTGATGACTGTATAAGGGAATAAATAAGTCTCAAGAATCTCAATCAGTGACTGAGGGTCTTTCGTAATGAAGTCTTGAGATTTATTATGTACCCAATCTTTCATACGATTGAATACTTCTAGCTCTTTTGTTGTTTTTAATTCATAATCTTTATACTTAGAAGAAAGATTTCCTTCTGATAAGATTCTATAATAAGTTAAGTATTCATCGACATAACATACATTTGTCAAACTCATAAGTTTAAATAAAAACTCTAAATCTTCTCCCCAACTACATCCTGGTGTAAAACGAATGTTATGATCCATTACGATGAATCGTTTGAAAATCCAAGTACTTGTTTGAGCAACAACTTGATGTGTTAGGAATGCTTTTGCCATATCACCTTTAATAAAGTTTGTTGTATGCTCAAGCTTTTCGCCTGTTTCTTCGTAGAAATTCATATAACCACAATAGCACGCGTCCATGTTGTTTTTATGCATACTCTCGATTTGTTTCTCAATTTTAGTTGGATGCCATAAGTCGTCACTATCAAGGAAAGCGATATATTCTCCGCTAGCATTTTCGATACCTGTATTACGGGCTACCGAAACACCTTGGTTTTTTTGATGAACGTATTTTACTTGCCCTGGGTATTTTTCAGCAAGGTTTTTCACAATAGAAGGTGATTGATCTTTACTTCCATCATCTACAATTACAATTTCAATGTTTTTATATGTTTGATCTAGTATTGACTGCATCGTTTCTTCAATATATTTTTCCGTGTTATACAGGGGTATGACAACAGAAACAAGTTGCTTTTGTTCCATCATAGAATTTTTATCTCCTCAAGTTTTTTATGTCTTGCATCATATATACAAGCCTTTTGGAAGGAAGAAGATTACAAGAACATCTGTATAAGTTTAACGCATATAAACTTTGTAAATCAACTTTCTATTGTTGTACTTTGTATAAAAAGTATTTATTATAGAACGTATTGTGTTGTAAAAATATAGAAATATATTTTGAAAATTATGTATCTGAAGGGAGAAGATGAGATGTTAGGGCGATTTACTCGCAAATCTAATATAATCCTTTTAGGGATTATTATGATAGTCGGTTTTGCACTTCGTTTTGCAACTTTACAAACACATGGTGCAGATCTATCTATAGCTAGCGATGATATAGGTTATCAAAAAACGGCAAATATTTTATTGGAAACAGGGATGTTAACATATCATGAACCAGATAAACCAACGATTCATATTATGCCGGGTTTTCCAGCTTTATTAGCTGTTGTATTTTATTTTTTTGGAAATGGCAGTGAAGGTCTTTTTGTAGCAAAATTAATTATTATCCTATTAGGGGTACTTAGTATTTTGCTAACTTATAAGATTGGTACTTATTTATTGAATTCTGCTGCAGGATTAATAGGTGCTTTCTTATTAGCTGTGTATCCTCCAGAGATTGTTATGGAAAATTTAACTTTAACAGAAGGACCATTTCTATTCCTTTCATTAGGATTAGTATATTGGAGTTTAAAATTAGCTGATACTCATAAAACGAAACATCTTCTGATTGTATTAATTTTCTACTTTTTAGCACTGTACCTCCGTGTACAAATTGCCTTATATCCAATCTTACTATTTGGGTATCTTTTAATGAAACGCTACCCATTCCGTATTATGATGAAGCAAGCGATTATAAGCATAGGAATAGGACTTATCGTACTTGGACCATGGTGGGCTCGCAATTACATTCAATTTGATAAATTTATCCCACTAACTGCTGGGGCAGGGAATCCGTTATTACTTGGAACGTATCAAGGGAAAGGTTACCCAGAAGGTAAGGATATGGGGGAACTTGAAATAGAGTTACATGCAAAATACCCTAATCTTGAAGCACATGAATTTATGGAATTAGAAGAAAAAATAGCGATTGATAAAATGAAGGAATGGTGGAAAACTGATAAGGAATCTATGATAGAGAGTTATTTAGTTTTGAAGCCAGAAATTCTTTGGAAAAAACCGTATTATTCTATAGAGCATAATATTGAAGTATTCAATGTTTCTGCAAAGGATATGAATGAAATATATAATTTTATTAAGACGACGTTTTTAATATGTACAGTACTTTCATTTATTTTCCTTTTAAAAAGGTGGAGAGAGACTACATTTTTATGGTCAATCCTTTTATTGCAAACAGCTTTAACATGTTTTTATGTTGCATATGAACGATATGCATTACCGTTAATACCATTCTTATTTATTATAATTGGAGTTGGGATCGTGGCAACTGTTATGAAAATTAGTAAATTATTAATTAGAAAAAAATAGTTTGCAATAAAAAACATCTTAATTTTTTTAAAAATTAAGATGTTTTTTTGTATATATCGATATTTAAATAGAAAACTATTCTTTATCGGTTTCAGGTTGCGTTACTTTTAATTTTTGCTTTAATAACGCATAATCTTGCGTTAACGTTACAAGTTGATGATGTAATTTAGAAATTTTTCTTGTTAAGTCAAAAATTAATATGAAACAGAATAATAGTCCAAATAAGAATAAAACAGATGGAGGATATTCTACGTGTAATAGTTGGCCAATCCAATTTATAATTTTTTCAGTAGAACTTAAAATAGCCATTGCAACACAAACAAAAATCCATAAAATAGCATATTTAGTTTCTAAAGCTCCACGACGAATGGAATTAATAATTAATAAAAATAATAATAGAATGAAGATAAATGAAAAGGTAATTATAGGCATTTATTATCAACCTTTCACAATTTTTTGCATCAATATAGCAAGGCTTACTTTAATCATGTAATATGCAGATTTAAGAGGTGTGATAGAAGATTGTCCCCCTTGACGCTCTTGCATATTTACAGATATTTCATTAATGCGAAGTTTTTTCTTTTTTAAATGAATAAGAACTTCTGGTTCTGGATAGTCTTTTGGATAGTTGTGTGCAAAAATTTTAATTACTTCTCGATTGATAGCACGATATCCAGAAGTTGGATCCATAAATGTTTGTTTTGTTAGTACTTTCAATAGGGCAGTAAAATAAAAAATACCGATCCTTCTGGAAATACTACCTTTATATGCTGTTTTTTCTGTAAAACGTGACCCTAGCACCATATCGCATTCATCTTCAGCGATTGGCTTTATTATTTTATATAAATCATCTGGATTATGTTGTCCATCAGCATCGAACTGAATCGCAATATCATATCCGTTCTCATATGCGTATTTATATCCAGTTTGTACAGCTGAGCCAATACCTAGGTTATATGGTAAGTTCACAAGGTGAACAGGAAAATCATTTACGATTTGAGCTGTTTTATCATGTGATCCATCATTAATAACGCAAATGCTTAATTCTGTAAAATGCTGTTTTAGTTTTAATAATCTTGTTAATGTATCTGCAATTGCTTCTTCCTCGTTATACGCAGGAATAATAATTAACGTTTTTGGTATTGAAATTGGTACCTCAATAGACATTATCGCACCATCCCTTATATACTTAATTATATTATAGTTATTTTTAAACGAACCTTATCTAATATACCATTAATAGTATAGCAAAATAAAGGAAAAACTGGTGGATTATTTTAGGAGGCAAACAGTAAATAAAAGATAAGAGGTGGAATTTTTTACAATAAAAAATACATGCAAGGATGAAATAAACCTGTGCATGTATGAAGTGAGAGTATCGTATTATATATTCCATGGCTTACTTAAAGTTAAAACTTCAGCCATCTCTTTACTTTTTAAACGTCCCTTTTTTCGGTTTTCCGCGCGTTCTAAACCGGTTGTGTGTAACCAATGTTCTTCTTCAGTTTCAGGAAGTACTTGTGGTACGGATGAAGGTTTTCCATCTTTTATTGCCACAAATGTAATGAAGCAAGTAGCAGCAATTCTACGCTCGCCTGCTAATAAGTTTTCTGCGATTACTTTTACGAAAACTTCCATTGAAGATTTCCCTGTATAACATACAAATGCTTCATAACAAACAGAATCAGCTTGGTGAATTGGAGTTAAAAAATCAACTGAATCAATAGATGCTGTTACGCAATGTTTACGACTATGTCTTGCAGCCGCAATTGAAGCAATACTATCAATTTCTGCTAATAATTTCCCTCCAAAAAGTGTTTGGTGATTATTTAAATCGTTAGGAAAAACACGTGTTGTCTTAATTGCTTTAGATTCTCGCATGAATTTCTTTTCCATATATTCAGCCCCTATAGTCTGTTTTCAATCAGAATAATATGTGTAAGCAGATTACTCATATTAGATATTTAATGAAGTAAAGTGTATTCCAAAAGAGGATTATTTAAACTTCTGTATTTGTATTCATGTAACTGAAAGAAAATTTATTTTATCTAAAATGTAGTGTAAAAGAGGATTCGCTTACATTGCAAGTAAAAAGTAATGACTATGTATTTGTCATAGAAATTCCCTATCAGCCGTGTACCCATTCATGATAGAATCGTTTTGTTATGAATGGAAATAGAGGTGCAATGGACATATGAATCATATACAAACAAATTTTTCATCTTTCTTCAATAAAATTACAATCGGTGCGATGCTCGCATTTTTTGTTTATAGTTGTTGGGCAGCATTTGAGACAAGTAAGCAATTTTTTGGAGGAAGTACAACAAGTGTAACAATCATATTAGCAATTTTCGTCATACTTATTTTGTTAGTGGCATCAATTCTACAATATCGTTTTACAGATAAACAATTTCTTATTTTTCTTATAAGTATATCTATAGTTGTGAGGGTTAGTATGCTGTTATTTGTAGATGCTCCAATAATTGGTGATATGAAAGTGATGTATGAGTCTGCAAAGCAGATTGCAATTGGTAATAATATAGGGACTGTAACTCATTTGCCTTTTATTATATATGAGTCGGTAATTATTCGTATATTTGGTGATTCATTATTCGCTTTACAACTATTTAATGTGCTATTTTGCACAGGAACAGCATTGTTTATTTATCGTATTGCGGGAATGGTTTTTGGAGAAGAATGCGGTCGTATTGCTTCTATCTTTTATGCTCTGTATATTCCAAATATATTCATGAGTTCCGTATTAACTCCTGAATCACTTGCAATATTTTTATTTTATTTTGCTTGTTACATACTTTTATATAAAGGATTAGATCATCCTTATATGTGGGTGTTTTCAGCGATTTTATTTGCATTTAGTAATATGGTTTTCCCAATGGGATTATTTCTTCCTATTTTTATTACGGTATATGTATTATTAATCGAAGTATTTCAATCAGCAACGAAACAAAAGGTGTTACTAAAAATGATAGGGATACTCATTCTATTTTATAGTGCCCATTTTAGTGTGAATTATGGAATTAAGGCAATGGGATTGTCACAATATACGATTTCAAATGAGACGTATGTTCAATCTGTTTTAATTGGAAAGACGCAACATGAAGAAAAAATATCGAAAAATCAAAGTGTAACAGAGCATATTGATCAAAAGTTAAAAGAGATTGAGGGAGAAAGATTTAAACTTTTAGAGCCGATGATAAATCAGTTTTCAGATGAAGGGGTAAATTCTATTCTTTTCAAATGTGAAAAACTGATATATATAGCCGTAACATTGTTTATGACTATAGCTCTATTACACTTCCTTATTAAGAAACAACAAAATGAGGGATATATGTTGTTCTTATTTTTAATTAGTGGCTACGTATTGTTAAAGCTCTTTCAAGTAGATATGGCATATTACAATGTAATTATGCCGGCATTGTTCATTTTGCAGAGCTTTGGTGTTTATATGAGTTATGTGTATTGTCAAAAAATATTTTTCAGAAAATAAAAAGAATCCATTCTGGATTCTTTTTTTGATGGAAGATGAAATTTAGTAGTCAGTGCAGATGAAAAGTATGCCTGACTTGAATTTGATCCCGCTATTTTCCAGGCAGTAAGACCCCCACCTCAAAATTAGCGAAAGCAAAGAAGTTAGGTGGGGGGCGGGCTGCCCGTAAAAGCCCGATTGGTGAGGGCTGATAATCAACGGGGGATAAACAAAACCCCCGTTGATTAAAGTTTCACTTTATCTTATCGATTTAGTTCTAGTTGTAAATTATCGGCTGTTAGAGCCATTTGTGAGGAATCATCTTGAATTCCTTTCATTACTTGTGAAATAGCTTGTAGCTCGTGTTCAATTTTCTTATTCTGTTCTTTTGAGTTAGACATATCTTTTACAATTTCTTGGAAGTATCGATCTGTTGCTGACATACTATCCGTTCCTTCCGATACGAGAGAGCTAATTTGTTTCACGGAAGACGAGACACGGGTAATTTGTTCATTTGTTTTTTCAACGAGCTTTGTAACGTTAAATATAGATTCTTTCGTTTGCTCTGATAATTTCCGAATTTCACCAGCAACAACAGAAAACCCCTTCCCAAATTCTCCAGCACGTGCAGACTCGATAGCTGCATTTAGTGCGAGTAAATTGGTTTGCTCCGCAATCGATTTAACAATATCTATGATTTCATTAATTTTGTTAGAAATATTAAGGAGTTCATGAGTATCTGTAATAATCGTTTCCATATTCATTTGAATAGATCCCATTCGTTTGTTTTGCTGGTTTAATTGTTCTTTCCCTTTATTGGCTTTTTCTTCAGATGTTGTAGCTAATGATGTACCTGTTTTAGCAATCTCTACAATAGTTTCAGATTTGGCGGTTAGTTTTTGAATAGAAGAGCTTGTTTTTTCAGATACAGCAGCTAGTTCTGTTGCGATATGCGTAATTGTCATAGCAGTTAGTTCTTTTTCTTTCTCATGCTCTTTTTGCATTCTTTCATATTCAGATTCATAAGCTGCAAGAACAAGTTCTTGTTCAAGAGTAAATAATTTATTTATAACATTTATAGAATAGGAAAAATCATCGATTGTTGTTATTTTGGTTTGCAAAATCTTCATGATAGAGCGGAACAATTCTTGATAAGCAGCAGTATACCATTTTCGATGTAAACCAATTTGTACATGCCTTTTGGCAATCCTAACACGCTGTTCAATAAAATCTTCATGCATATTGCCGCTGAATAATTCTTTAATATGTGTTTTTAAAGTTTGTTTTAGTTTTGGAATAGAGCTGTAACGTTCAATAATAGTAATTAAATTAGGTTGTTTTGTAATGTTGGCATAGAATTTTTCAGTAATCCAATCAATTTCTGCATAAATAAAAGGCTGTAGTACTTTTACAACTTGTAAATCTTCTTTTGAAATATGTAGCATATCCATTTGAATTTTTAATTCAGAATTAGTAGGGACATTAAAAGTTATTTGTTGGTCCTTACTTAATTCGATTATACTGGCATTTGTTTTATTAATATTTTTTTTGAAAACCCCAAGCATCATTCTTCCCCCTGTATATAAAACGTTTTCAATTTTAAAACTAATATAGAGTAATTATATATGCTTATATATAATTACTCTATATTAGTTCGTTGAATAGTATATAAATTAAGAGAATTCTATCTAGAATTCTCTTAATGGCCTTTATTAATTTTAGCATGTGTTTTAAAGAAAACAGGGAAATGAACATTATATATTACAGTGACGACACGAATAATGAATGTTACTAATAAACAAACATAGAAAGCTAACACGTGCGCCCCCATAGCGTGTGTGATTAGGAAGCTAATTGCTCCTAAGATAGAAGCGATTGCGTAAATCTCTTTTCGGAATACGTAAGGGATATCTTGAGCACAAATGTCACGCAAAATACCGCCTCCAATACCTGTAATGACTCCCATTGAAACAACTAGAAATGAGGCGTCAACATGATGTGACATTGCCGCATTTGCACCAATAGCTGTAAAAACACCTAAGCCAACAGCATCAGAAAGCATAATAACGACTTGAAGTTTATTGATGCGCTCAAAAAACATACAAGTAAATAATGCTGATAATACACTTACGAAAAAGTAAATGGGTTTTACAAATGCGACAGGGGGCAGGTTACCAATCATGATATCACGAATAATACCGCCGCCGAGCGCAGTAGCTACAGCTAAACAAAGGACACCAAATAAATCTAAATCTTTTTTTAAACCAACTAATGTACCAGAAATGGCAGCGGCGATAATGCCAAGAAACGTAAATATATCGATTAATAACATGGCCTTAATCCCTTCCTCTTAAAGATGTTCCAGAGAAAAAATATACACTAAAGTATTGGAAATAACAATTACTTTTCGCTACATGTAGAAAAACGGATAAAATTCATAAAGAAAGCGTTTGAAAATGTTTGGAAAATAGCCATAAAGTAATTTGAAAAAGATATGAAAAGATTAATTTTACATTTTTTGATGTTGTTTATTTGGTAAAACATTACAATTATAGGTAGGTTATTTATATTTGTATAAAATGATAAAAAAATATTTATATACTGACAAAAATAAGGGGATGGTTGTTAGATAGATTTTATAAAAATAGGGGAGTATAGCTAAAGGACGATAATTTCTATTACTGATTAATACTTGTCCTGGCTAGTTTTAGCTGGAAAAATAGTTCTCGATTTGAATATGAGTTATGTTATAATTGCTAGGTGTGTTTGAATGATAAAAAATTATGATTAAAAGATAATGTTAAGATTTTGTATGGAGGTCTTGGAATGTTAGCAAATCAAGCTAGGGTTAGATTTGAGCATTTTTTGCTCTTTTTTATTATTTTACAGCCTGTTTTAGATTTATTAACGTCTCTTAGCATCACTTTATTAAAGTCAAATGCTACCGTTGGAATTTTAGTAAGATTCCTTATTATGGCTGTTGGTGGTATTTACATTTTAATTCAGGCAAAAGAGAAGGAAAATAGAAAGTTTTTAATTTATCTTATATTGTTAGCCGGAGTTTTAGGGATAGGATTTATTAATAACAAACTAGTTAAGGATCCTATTGTACTTAGTGAAGAGGTTAAATTCGTTGCGAAAGCATTATATATATATATCATGCTGGGATCATACATTTTAGCTTTAAAATCATTGAAAAAGACAGTTAATATTAGTGATAAGGTTCGAAATAGTATTGTATATTCTACATTAATCATTAACGCAATTATGGTTATTTCTATTTCAACATCTACTGACTTTGGTAGTTATGAATGGATGAAGGTTGGTTCTCGAGGTTGGTTCTATGCAGGGAATGAACTAGGTTCAATCTTAGCTATTATTTTCCCTATTGTAGTACTATATTCTATTCAAAAAACAAAGAGCTGGAAACACATTCTATATTGGATTCCATCACTTTTAATGATTTATTCGCTAATTCAAGTTGGTACAAAAGTAGGAATGGGCTCAATTGGTGCTACGCTAGCGGCAGCAATCGGGATTATTTTACTACAATTATTATTTGATAGAAAAAATCCGAACAAAAAATCCCTTGCACTTAATGCAGTAATTGCTATTGTCCTATTAGCTGGTGTAGTCGGAACGTTTAAACAAACGCCATTAGCACAAAATATGGGTATTCACAATAATTATTTATCAGAGCAAAATGTGGCACAGCAAGGTCAAAAAGAAAAAGAAATTAAAGAGAAGCTGAAAAAAGAGCAAGAACTTAAAGCAAAAGAAGAAAATCATCATAAAGTTGAAAAGCCAGAAGAAAAGGCGAAGATAGAAGAGGAAGTTAAGAAAGAGCTTGAGAAAGAGCAAAAGAAAGAAAATCAAGAAAATCTTATTTTCAGTGGACGTCAAGTATATGAAGAAAGACATAAGCAGTTCTTTAAAGAAGCGCCAATGTCACAAAAGTTATTAGGAATGGGTTATGCAGGTAACTTTAAATACAATGAACAAAAGCAGCCAGATCCAAAACTAATTGAAATGGACTTCCATGATTGGTTTTATGATTTCGGGATTATTGGCTTTGTATTACTAATGATTCCATTTGTTTATTACGGGCTAAGAATTCTACTAGCATTTGCTACGAGATTTAAGGACATATTTAATATAAAATATGGAATGATTTCAGCAAGCTTATTGTTAGCGTTAGGTATTGCTTATATTGCAGGACATATTTTAACAGCACCAGGAGTTGGGATTTACTTTGTAGTGGTGTTAGCTTATCTAATAGTAGACCTAGAAATTGAATGATAAAAATAAAAATAGATGGAAACGTAGCGAGGATTTAAAGGAGGGAAAAATATGAGAATATTGCATATGAATGCAGGAGCAGAAGATGGGGGAGGGAAAACACATATTATTTCACTTCTCGATCAGTTTCCAACTGGTGAAGTAGAATTAGCAGTATTTGAAGATGGAATTGTTGCGAAGGAAGCAAGGGAGTTAGGGATAAAAGTCCATGTGTTTTCACAAAAATCGCGCTATGATTTATCCATTTTAAAGAATATAAGTGAATTTATTAATAAAGAAAAATTTGATGTAGTTCATACACATGGCCCTAGGGCTAATTTCTATGTTTCTTTAATGAAAAAGAGAATAAAGGCAAAATGGGTAACGACTATTCATAGTGATCCATTTCAAGACTTTACTAAACAGGGCTTAAAAGGTTGGATTTTTACGAAATTAAATTTGAAAGCCTTAAAAAATATAGACTTATTTTTCGTTGTAACAAATAGATTGAAAAAAAGCCTGGCAGCATTAGGTATTTCAAATGAAAAGATGCATGTTATTTATAATGGAATTGAATACGATAAGGAAAAAGCAAAAGGCTATAATAAAAAAGAAATGTTCAATATTGATGAAGATGTATTTACGGCAATCCAAGTAGCACGATTACATCCTGTCAAAGGACATGAAGTTTTATTCGATGCGTTACAACAAACAAAATTAGAGAAAATTAAAGTATTATTAGTTGGCGATGGCCCATTAGAAGAAAATCTAAAGTCATTAGCTACTGAAAAAGGGATTAACGATAAAGTAGAGTTTTTAGGACATCGTCAAGATGTAAAACAATTATTTGCGTCGTCACATGTAAATTTATTAACTTCCCATAGTGAAGGGTTCCCACTAGTTTTATTAGAAGCGGCAAATCAACGCGTACCATCAATTGTGACTAGGGCTGGAGAAATTGAACCATTAATCGTAGATGAAACTTACGGATGGATTGTGCCGACAGGTGATGGAAAGACATTAGCATTAGCTTTAGAAGAAGCGTATGATAAGTGGAAAACTGGAGAGTTAGCAGCAATGGGTAAACATATTTATGAGCATGCTACTATGAACTTCTCACTTCAAAAACTATATGAAGATACAAAGGAAACATATAAGCAATTAATAGCGAAAAACTTGTAATGATAGAGAGGATAGTTAACTATGGCAGTACAAACAGTTGATATTCTAGGCGTTCCTTTTTCTACAATGACAATGGATGAAACGGTCCAATATTTAAAAGAACAACTAGAAGCGGAGCGAACTCATACGTTTCAGGTAGTAACAGCAAACCCTGAAATTGTTATGTGCGCAAAAAAGGATGAAAAGTTCTATCAAACATTATTGAATACAGATTTAATTACACCTGATGGTATTGGGGTTGTAAAGGCAAGCGGCATGCTTGGTACACCTTTAAAAGAACGTGTAGCAGGTTTTGATTTAATGTGTAATTTACTTGCGAAGTTATCAGAAGATAGTAAGCCGGTATCTGTTTTCTTATTAGGTGCAAAGCCGCATGTTGTACAAGCTGCAGCAGATCATTTAACAAAGACATATTCAGCTGTATCCATCGCTGGTATACAAGATGGTTATTTTAAACAAGAAGACGAAGAGAATATTATTTCTCGCATTCAAGAAGCAAAACCAGATTTATTACTTGTTGCACTTGGTTTCCCGGGACAAGAGAACTTTATCCAAAACAATAAGCATCGTTTAGAAACGAAAATGGCTGTTGGAGTGGGTGGAAGTTTAGACGTATGGGCTGGAGAGGTAAAACGTGCACCAAAATGGATTCAAGCGATTCATTTAGAGTGGTTTTATAGATTATGCAGTAATCCGACACGCTGGCGTCGTCAGTTAGTATTAGCGGAATTTTTAAAAGAAGTAATGCGTTCGAAAAAGTAGCGAAATATCGCTGCTTTTTTTATTTGTTCATTTTTAATAAATTGAAACTTTAATCAGTGAGGCATCCCCACTGATTATTAGCTCTCACCAATCGGGATAGACGTTTTACTTTTTGGGAATGATGAAGGAGAATTTTTTACACAAAAGTATTTTACTTATACAATTCACACATGTAAAATGATGTGTAAAGACACCTGTGTGAGGAGGACTTCTAGTGGGCAAGGTAAAAGAAATTTCGAAGCGCAAACTACTTGGTATAGCTGGGCTTGGATGGCTATTTGATGCAATGGATGTTGGAATGCTTTCATTTGTAATGGTAGCCTTGCAAAAGGATTGGGGATTAAGTACGCAAGAAATGGGCTGGATAGGCAGTATTAACTCAATCGGTATGGCAGTAGGAGCGCTTATTTTTGGGATACTATCAGATAAAATAGGGCGAAAATCAGTCTTTATTATTACATTATTATTATTTTCTATCGGTAGTGGTTTAACTGCATTAACAACAACACTTGCGATGTTTCTCGTTTTACGCTTTTTAATTGGTATGGGGCTTGGCGGAGAGCTTCCGGTTGCCTCTACACTAGTATCAGAGAGTGTTGAAGCGCATGAGCGTGGGAAAATTGTTGTGTTATTAGAAAGTTTTTGGGCAGGTGGATGGCTAATTGCAGCTCTTATCTCGTATTTTGTTATTCCTAAATATGGTTGGGAAGTTGCGATGGTATTGAGTGCAGTTCCAGCATTATATGCTTTATATTTAAGATGGAATTTACCGGATTCCCCAAGGTTCCAAAAAGTTGAAAAAAGGCCATCTGTTATTGAAAATATAAAATCAGTTTGGTCTGGGGAATATCGTAAAGCAACAATTATGCTATGGATTCTATGGTTTTGTGTTGTTTTTTCCTATTATGGAATGTTCCTTTGGTTACCGAGTGTAATGGTGCTAAAAGGATTTAGTTTAATAAAAAGTTTTCAATACGTACTTATTATGACATTAGCTCAACTTCCAGGATATTTCACAGCTGCTTGGTTTATTGAACGTCTCGGTCGTAAATTTGTTTTGGTTACGTATTTAATCGGGACAGCTTGCAGTGCTTATTTGTTTGGGGTTGCGGATTCATTAACAGTATTAATCGTGGCAGGTATGTTACTATCCTTCTTTAACTTAGGTGCTTGGGGAGCATTATACGCCTATACACCTGAGCAGTATCCAACGGTTATTCGTGGTACAGGTGCAGGAATGGCAGCAGCATTTGGTCGTATTGGTGGTATTCTTGGGCCACTATTAGTGGGATATTTAGTTGCTTCAGAAGCTTCACTATCATTAATATTTACGATTTTCTGTGGATCAATTTTAATTGGTGTATTCGCTGTAATAATACTTGGACAGGAAACGAAGCAACGAGAATTAGTATAAAGTGAAAATTTAAACGTATCCCTGACCGTTTATTATCCTACACTACTCGGCTCTTTATAGGCAGTTAGTAGGGGATAAAAGAGGAGAGGAAACCGAAGTGGTTTCCTTTTTTCTGTTTTTTTAGATAAATAATGGTATAGTAAGAAAAAGGGATTATTTCTTATAAAAGCGAATGTATACAACAGGACATATGGACAAAGAATTAGGTGGTTGAAGAAATGAAAATTTTACTGATCATGGAAGAGGCAGAAGAGAGAAGAGAGTTAGCTGAAAATTTCACTGAAAATATGAGAAATGTAGAATGTTTTGAAGCAAAGACAGGAACAGAATCTTTATTTATGATGAAAAAACATATACCAGACTTTGTTTTTTTAAGTTCCAAATTACTAGATGGTACTGGTTTTGAATATGCAAGTTTATTACGAGAAATAAATTGCTATACAAAATTTATTTTTGTAGGTGAAAACATAGAAGAATCTATTACAGCTTTTCGTTTCCAAGCATTTTATTATTTATTGCGACCATTTCGTGAAGAAGATTTACAATTTCTTTTATATAAAATAGGTAAAGAACAAGGTGAGAAAGCAAAGAGTTATTTGCGGAAACTACCGATAGAAAGTCAAGAGGGTATACGATATATTCTCCCAGAAGATATCGTATATGTAAGTAAAAATAAAGAAAATAAAACTGTTTCAATTTACACAACGAATAATCAGTATATTTCAACATATACACTTCAGGAATTAGAAAATAAGCTAAATGCATATGATTTTTTACGTGTACATAAAAGCTATTTAATTAATATGTCATATGTAAAAGAACTGAAACCTTATTATAATGGCACGTATAATTTGTATTTAGATAGGTATGATGAGCAACCGATTCCAGTCAGTCGTAATTATGTAAAACGCCTTCGAAATAACATTGAATTATAGTAGGTAATGAGAGTATTTTAACATGATAAACTGAAAATCCTTCATGATAGGGAGGATTCAAATTAAATATTCAGAAAATTTAGTGCAATCTCCACTAAGAAATAGTATTGGGGGAATTGTATGTGAAGACATTGAAATCGATCTTACTTTGGGGCGTTATTACAGCAGTAGGAGCAGGTGCTTTTGGGGTAATAGCTTTATCACAAGGTGAAACCATTAATGCTGTATGGCTCTTAGTAGCTGCCGTATGTGTATATGCAGTTGCTTACCGCTTTTATAGTAGATTTATAGCGAGAAAGGTTTTTAATTTAGATGATAATCGGCAAACACCAGCCCATACATTAAACGATGGGAAAGACTATGTTCCAACAAATAAGTGGGTATTGTTTGGACATCACTTTGCAGCGATTGCTGGGGCGGGACCTTTAGTAGGACCGATTTTAGCAGCACAAATGGGATATTTACCAGGAACCATTTGGATTATTGTTGGGGTAGTTGTTGCGGGGGCTGTCCAAGATTTTGTCATTTTATTAGCTTCGATGAGACGTAATGGTAAATCGTTAGGAGAAATGATTAAAGATGAGATTGGACCTGTTACAGGACTAATTGCAATGATAGGTATTTTAGGAATTATGATTATTTTATTAGCAGTATTAGCGTTAGTCGTAGTAAAGGCACTAATCGGAAGTCCTTGGGGAATGTTTACGATAGCAGCAACGATTCCTATCGCTATTTTAATGGGAGTTTATATGCGCTATATTAGGCCTGGTCGTGTTGGAGAAGGATCAGTAATTGGTATTATTCTACTTATTTTATCTCTTGTTGGAGGACAGTATGTAGCAGAAAATCCAACACTTGCAAGTATGTTCACATTTAGTGGTGAAACAATTGCTATTATGCTTATTATATATGGATTTATCGCATCGGCATTACCAGTTTGGATGCTTTTAGCACCACGTGATTATTTAAGTACATTTTTAAAAGTCGGAACAATTGTAGGGTTAGCAATCGGTATCTTAATTGTAGCACCAGATTTACAAATGCCAGCAGTTTCGAAATTTGTTGATGGAACTGGTCCTGTGTTTTCTGGAAACTTATTCCCGTTCTTATTTATTACTATTGCTTGTGGTGCAGTGTCTGGATTCCATGCTCTCGTTTCATCAGGTACGACGCCGAAGATGATCGAGCAAGAGGGACACGCACAGCCAATCGGTTATGGAGCAATGTTAATGGAGTCGTTTGTAGCAGCGATGGCGATGATTGCGGCTTGTGTATTAACACCGGGAACGTATTTTGCAATTAATAGCCCCGCAGCACTTATCGGTACAGATGTTTCGCAGGCAGCTCAAGTTATTTCCTCATGGGGATTTGCTATTACACCAAATGAACTAAAAGATCTCGCTGTAAATGTTGGAGAGCAAACAATTTTATCACGTACAGGTGGTGCGCCAACATTAGCGATAGGTATGGCATATATTTTCTCACAAGTAATAGGTGGAACAGCCATGATGGCATTTTGGTATCATTTTGCGATTCTCTTTGAAGCTCTATTCATTTTAACAACAATTGATGCCGGAACGCGTGTCGGCCGATTTATGATTCAAGATATTTTAGGGCATGTATATATAAGCCATTTGGGAAAACGGATTCTACATTAGCGAATGTAATCGCTACAACATTATGTGTATTAGGGTGGGGATATTTCTTATACCAAGGGGTAATAGATCCGCTCGGTGGAATTAATACATTATGGCCACTTTTCGGTATTGCAAATCAAATGCTAGCAGGTATTGCATTGTTACTTGGAACGACAATGTTGTTCAAAATGGGAAAAAAGGCGTACGTTTGGGTAACACTTATTCCAACTGTCGGGTTGCTGATTGTAACGATGACGGCGGGATATCAAAAGCTATTTCATGAAAATCCTAAAATTGGATTTCTATCGCATGCAAAGGTATTTCAGGGAGCATTAGATGAGGGAAAAGTGTTAGCGCCAGCAAAAAATGTTGCTCAAATGAAGCAAATTATTTTCAATGATTATATCGATGCTGCGCTTTGCGGAATTTTTATGATAGTTGTAATCGCTGTGTTAATTTCAGCACTTCGAATTTGGATCCAAGTATTAAGAAATAAGCCAATGCCGTTAAAAGAGGCACCATATATTCCTAGAGATGAAAGTGAGTCGAGGAACTATGCTTAAAAAGTTGTGGCAAGTATGGGGTGAAAGAAAACGCTTTATTAGTTTGCTCGTTGGGGTACCAAGTTATGAAGTATATGTGGAGCATATGAAAAAGCATCATCCTGAAGAAGAGGTTGTATGTCAAAAGCAATTTTTTGCTGAGGCACAAGAAGCAAGATTTAATGCAAAGGGTGGAAAAATATCACGCTGTTGTTAATGAAAAAGGGCGAGTTTTCGCCCTTTTTATTTTTTTGCTGTTTCACGTGGAACAGCAAAAATAAACAAAATATTTGGGGATTAAAGGTATTTCGTATACAATAAGGTGAGGAAGGGGATAGATGGAAAAGTAGGGAGATTATTTTATGTTAAGGGACTTATTTGTAAATACAACAATTATTCTTTCCTTTATTTTTATTGGAGGTCAGCTTTTAAGGGATAAGCCGTTAAAAGAAGGATTCTCTTTTGGGCAGAAATGTGTAGTAGGCATTTTTACTGGGATACTAGGTATAGTATTAATGTATTTCAGTGTTCGTGTTGGTACCATTCTATTGGATTTACGCTACTTAGCTGTTATTCTAGCTGTTATTATTGGAGGACCGATAGCGAGTACCATAACAATTGGTATGATTTTAGTAACTAGGCTGTTGTTTATGGATTATTCATTAGCTTCTCAAGTGGCTTTTTATACAATCATTGCGATAGGAATAGGGAGTATCTTTATTTCGCGCATGAAGCTTTCTTTAGGGGGAAAGTGGGTATGGTTACACACATATATTTTATCTATTCTAATCCCAGCGTTATATATATGGTTAATTAAAGAGATCCACATAGTGGGATTATATTTAATTTCTAGTATTATTACAGGTTACATAACATTCATAAGTGCAAATTATGTTTTACAATCCAATGAGTTATTTCAAAAGATGAAACAATACGCAACGATAGATGCATTGACAGGTTTAAGAAACGTAAGACAGTTTGATTTAGAGATGAATCGTCATATTAGTAATAAGAACATGAAAAATGATTCGTTTTGTTTACTACTTATAGATATTGACCACTTTAAGTATGTAAATGATACGTACGGGCATCCTGCAGGGGACGAAGTGCTAAAACAAGTAGGATGTATTTTACGAGAAACTTCACAATTTCCAGATTTGGCTTTTCGAAAGGGTGGAGAGGAGTTTGCGCTTTTGATACCGAATAAGGGATTAGCTTACGGAATTCTTACGGGCGAGCAAATTCGTACAGCTGTTGAAAGTCACTCATTTCAATTGTTAGATGAAACGAAAATAAAAATTACAGTTTCGGTGGGGGTTTCAGAATATGAAGAATCACCGGAGCAATTTATTCAAGCGGCGGATGATGCGTTATACTACTCGAAACGAAATGGTAGAAATAAGGTCAGCTCTGTATCTTAAAGATAAGATGACCAGAAGATATAAAGCTTATAAAAAACACTCACAGAGGCAATGTATGAACTTTGTGAGTGTTTTTTATTTATATATTAGACAAGTTCTTTTGATACAACAAATTTACGATATGCACCATGGTGAGTTGGACCTACGTATTCGTTAATTTTGAATGAGTAACGAATAGCAGCTGTGATGAATTCTTTAGCAGTTTTTACTGCTTCTTTCACAGGTTTTCCTTTTGCAAGTTCTGCTGTAATTGCAGCAGAATATGTGCAACCTGCGCCGTGTGTATTTGTCGTATCAATTTTTTCTGATTCTAGAAGGTCGAATGTTTCTCCATCATATAGGACGTCAATTACAGTTTCCGTACCAAGTTTGCTACCGCCTTTAATTAGGACGTATTTCGCACCTAAAGCATGGATCTTTTTCGCTGCTTCTTTCATGTCTTCAAGAGAATTAATTTTTACGCCACTTAATTGGTAAGCTTCAAATAAGTTTGGTGTTACAACTAATGCCTTTGGAACAAGAACGTCACGTAAGCAATCATTCGTTTCAGGATGTAATGCTTCATCAGCACCTTTACATACCATAACAGGGTCAACTACTACATTTTTGAAATTGTGCTTTTCGATTGTTTCTGCAACCATTTCAATAATTTCTACTGATCCAAGCATACCTGTTTTTAAAGCGTCTACGCCAACACCTTCAATTGTTGTTTCTAATTGTGGTTTTAATGTAGAAGCTGGGATTGGAAATACGTTATGTGCCCAACCGTTATGTGGATCCATCGTTACGATTGTTGTAAGAGATGTCATTCCGTATACGCCCAGTTCTTGGAATGTTTTTAAATCTGTTTGTATACCAGCACCGCCACTTGTGTCAGAACCAGCGATAGTAAGTGCTTTATTTAATGTCATTATGAAAGCCCCCTCGAGTGATATAATGAAAACTATGTTCTCACCATTATATCAATGTTACGAATAAGTACAAAGTGAAAAGTAGATGATTTATTTTAAGAGCTATTTAAAATCTTGTATGCAGGAGACTGAGTATGTTTCGAGATAATCGTACAAATGAATTAGTTATATTAAAGGAAATTGCAGAAACATTAAATACATCAAATGATACATATCATGTATTGCAAGCTGTCCTAGAGAAATTACTAAGTGTAACAGGTTTAACGACAGGATGGATTTTTCTTGCGGATGAAAATGGGAAGTATACGAAGTTAATTGATTATCAATTACCAGAGGCACTTACATATGAAAATAAACGCCCGATGTGCGAAGGTGAATGTTGGTGTTTACGAGGTTTTGTAGATGGAAAATTAGAGAGAGCCGTTAATATTATTGAATGTAAAAGAATTAATAATGCAATTGAATATAATTGGGGGGATACGGAGGGCATTCTTCATCATGCTACGGTTCCTTTAAAAGCTGGGGGAGAAAAATTTGGGGTGTTAAATGTTGCAAGTCCGGGTAAAACACATTTTTCAGAAGAAGAATTAGTATTACTCCAATCGGTTGCCTTCCAAATTGGTACGGCTTTAAAGCGAACAAAATTATATGAAAATGAAAAGAGAAGAGCACATTATTATGTGAAATTAGAGCGTTTCATTCAAGATTTAAAAACGATTCATAAGTTTAATGTACTACCTGAAAAGGTGGTAAATCACGTAGGTGAAGTATTTCAATGGAATCAAGTAGCGCTTTTTATTAGGGAGGAAAAAGAATTATCTCTGCGAGCGTCTTACGTTCAGGAAGAGTTAAAAGAGGATATAAAAGAGGCGGCCAAGAAGGCGTTAGAACAAGATGAACCAGTTCTAATAAAACATCAAATAGGACATAATGTACATCTAAATCGATCTGTTATTGCTACACCAATACATATTCAAAACCATATATTTGGTGTTTTATGTGTTAGCTTGAATAATGGAGAGTTGGATGCTAATACAATAGATGTAATTCAAGCATTATCGAACCATGTTTCGTTAATAATAGAGAATTTGAGGTTAAACGAGCAGCGCCGTGAACTTGTACGAATGGAAGAAAGAAATCGGTTAGCAAGAGATTTACATGATTCTGTTTCGCAAAAATTATTTTCATTAACCTTCATGACAAAAGGCGCTGAGGCAGTTTTAAAAGGTAAAAATGAAAAGGTAGATCAATCTTTGCATGAGATGCGTGAACTGGCGCAAGGAGCTTTGAAAGAAATGAGGACATTAATTTGGCAGCTTCGTCCGGCAGGATTAGAAAAAGGATTATTGCCAGCTCTAAAGCAGTACGGTGAAAATTTGGGACTGAAAATTAGGGAGCAAGTTACGGGTGTTCGTGATTTACCTCGTGTAGTAGAAGAAGCTTTGTGGCGCATAGGCCAAGAAGCACTGAACAATGTAAGTAAGCATGCAGGTGTAAAAGAAGCGACGATTTATTTTACAGTGAATGAGAAAAATGTATCATTAGAAATAGTCGATCAAGGAAACGGCTTTGTAGAAAAGGATATAAAAGAGAAGAAATCACTTGGCATGACTACGATGCGTGAAAGAGTAGAATTAGTTGGTGGAACAATTAAAATTGTAAGTGATAAGAAAAGAACAAGTGTAAAAATAAACGTACCATTATGATGTGAAAATGAGGGAAGTTCGTGAAAATAAAAGTATTGTTAGTTGATGATCATACAGTCGTTTTAAAAGGATTAGCATTTTCCTTAAGTACACAGGAAGATTTAGAGTTAGTTGGAGAAGCGAATAATGGGAAAGAAGCGTTAGTGAAAGTAGGAGAAACAACTCCCGATGTTATATTAATGGATTTATACATGCCTGAAATGGATGGTGTTGAGGCGACGGCATATATTAAAAAAGAGTATCCAAATGTGAAAGTAATTGTATTAACTAGCTTTTCTGATCAGGCGCATGTGTTACCTGCATTAAGGGCTGGAGCAAGTGGTTATATTTTAAAAGATGTAGAACCAGATCAGCTTGTTGAGGCTATTCGAAGCGCATATAAAGGTAATATTCAATTACATCCGGATATAGCAAATGCTCTTCTCTCTCAAACATTACCTGTAGAAGAAAAGGAAGAAGAACCTTCTATTCAAGTGGATGTGCTAACAGCGAGAGAAAATGAAGTATTGCAGCTATTAGCAAAAGGGATGAGCAATAAGGAAATTGCATCTGTTTTAGTTATTACAGAAAAGACAGTTAAGACGCATATAAGTAGCATTTTGAGTAAGTTGAATTTATCTGATCGTACGCAAGCGGCATTATATGCAGTGAAAAATGGAATTGTATAAGACGAAAGTCGTAAGACCAAGTTCGCCTTTAGAAGGTGGACTTTTTTTATGGAAAAATACGTCTATGTGAGGACGAAATTGTCATTATATAAAGATAAAATATGTTTGTAAGCAACAAAACACCAATTACAAGGGATACCTTTTTTGAAAGCATATAACAACATAAGAGTGAGTACTAGGAGGAATAAATAATGGCAACAGTTTTATTCGTTAAAGCAAATAACCGTCCAGCGGAACAAGCAGTTAGTGTAAAATTATATGAGGCATTTTTAGCAAACTATAAAGAAGCACACCCAAATGATACAGTAGTAGAACTTGATTTATATAAAGAAGAATTACCATATGTAGGCGTAGATATGATCAATGGTACATTCAAGGTAGGTAAAGGATTTGATTTAACAGAAGAAGAGGCAAAAGCAGTAGCAGTTGCCGATAAGTATTTAAATCAATTTCTAGAAGCTGATAAAGTTGTTTTCGGCTTCCCATTATGGAACTTAACGATTCCAGCAGTATTGCACACATATATTGATTATTTAAACTGTGCTGGTAAAACGTTCAAATATACGCCAGAGGGTCCAGTTGGTCTAATCGGAGATAAGAAGATTGCATTATTAAATGCACGAGGCGGCGTATATTCAGAAGGTCCAGCAGCTGAGGTAGAAATGGCTGTTAAATATGTAGCAAGTATGATGGGCTTCTTCGGCGCAACAAACATGGAAACAGTAGTTATTGAAGGACATAACCAATTTCCAGATAAAGCAGAAGAAATCATCGCTGTAGGTCTTGAAGAAGCAGCTAAAGTAGCAAGTGAATTTTAATTAAAATTATAATCGTCACTCGAAAAAACAGCATTAACGTTTACATGTTAATGCTGTTTTTTTATATTTTTAGTTCGTCAGCAAGTTTTTCTAATGTATTTCGATCTTGTATATAATATGTTCGGCCTTCTTTTCTTAAATAATTTTGTTGGCAAAACTGATTTAATACATATAAAAGATGACGGTAGCTGACATTTAAATATTCCGAGGCCTCGGTATGCTTTTCTATATAACAATTATTTTGCTCTGTTAATAAAATAAAAGCAGCTAATCGATTTTCAAAAGGATAACTATAGTTTTTTGCGTAATTTTCAGTGCGAGTAATTGTCTTTTCTCCAATAAATTTACATAAGTGCTGTAAAAACGTTGCATCTTGTAATAAAAGTTGCTGACAATCTTTAAGAGGAAGTGCCAAACACACACAATCTTCTAGTACTTCAACGGATTTAGTAATATTTTCTACTCCTATTAATCCTAATTCCCCGATAAAAGATGGTGCTTGAATAAAGTTAATTAATGAAACCTTCCCGTTTTGATGACTCATATATATTTTTGCTTTCCCAGAAATTAAGTAATAGAGATAAGGGAGAGCATTTCCTTCGCTACATATCATCTCTTTCGTTTGAAAAGAATGCAGCTCTACATATGGCAAGACATGAAATGAAAATAGGGTATGGAATTGATGGATTCGCATGTATTGATAAATTTCTTCCTCATTTTTGCTGATTTTCATATTTTCACCCCCATGTATAGTATGAGATATCTCCTATTATCTTTACAAGAAGGAATGATACGATTTATGTAAATTTGTTTTTGTAGAAAAGAGAGTGTGATGAATTTATGAAAAAATATAAAACATTGTTATTTGATGTAGATGATACATTACTAGATTTCCAAAAGGCTGAAAAAGTGGCTTTACGGGTGCTTTTTGAAGAGAAGGGAATCCCTTTAACAGACGAGATAGAGGCTCGTTATAAAAAAATAAATAAAGGTCTTTGGGATGCTTTTGAAAAAGGAGAACTATCACGCAATGAAGTTGTAAATACACGATTTTCTCTGTTGTTTAAAGAGTATGGAGAAGAAGTAGATGGAATATTATTCGAAAATAATTATCGTAACTACTTAGAAGAAGGAAATCAACTCATGCAAGGTGCGTTTGAATTTATAAATCAAATTCAAGGAGAGTATGAATTGTATATAGTGACAAATGGTGTTTCTAAGACGCAAGATAAACGTTTGCGTAATGCAGGTTTACATTCATTATTTAAAGATGTTTTTGTTTCGGAAGATACAGGTTTTCAAAAACCGATGAAAGAGTATTTTGATTATGTTTTTGAACGGATTCCTAACTTTGCACCTGAAGCAGGGCTGATTATTGGGGATTCATTAAGCGCTGATATTAAAGGTGGATATGTAGCGGGAATTGATACTTGTTGGTTTAATCTAGAAAGGAAATTAAATCATAGTGGGATTATACCGACATATGAAGTGCATAATTTTGAGGAGTTAGAAGCGTTATTAAAGCAGCATGTGTAATAAAAAAATAGGCAGTGGAGCTTTCATCCCCACTGCCTATTTTTATTAATTTTTATTTTCGTTATGCTTTGGGAGCGGAAAGGCATTCCCGATAGCAGCTGCACCAAGCATGGGCAATAGTAAATTAAGCGGGAAAAACATAAGTAATAGTAATGTTATAGCTATTGGCTTTCGTAACGCATAGCTTGAAATTGCTGTCGTTACGATGGCAACAGATGCTACTGGATCTATAGGAAGAATAGATGCTACAGCGTATCCGATACTTGACCCGGAAAATATAATTGGGAAGATATGTCCACCTCGCCACCCTGTGTTCAAACAAACGGCAGTAATGCACAACTTTAAAATCCCTGAAAGAAGTAGTATCCAAAAAGATAAATGGCTCCATTCAACAACTAATTCTTTTAATTGATGTTCCCCTGAAAATAATGTGTACGGAAGAAAAGTTCCCGCAATTCCTAATAAAATACCACCGATAATTCCGAGTGTCAGTTTGTATTCCCTAAAAGGGTGAATTAACTTCTCTAATGTGAATTCTAACTTGAAATAAAAGAAACCAACTATAGCACCGATACTAGCAAGTGGAAGAAATGCGATCCATTCATTGAAAGAAAGTGCACCTTCCCCGAAATCAACAATAAAGGATCCACGATTATCGAGTTTACTCAGTAGTAAATAAACAGAAAAACCTGCGAAAGTAGTAGCTAAGTATACAATCGCCTTTTTTCCTTTAGAAAAAGCAGCAATTTGTTCCCCCTCATTTTCATTTGGTGCTAAATAACCGAATAATGGTGCGTTAAAAATGACACTTAAAGTAGCTCCAATTCCGATCTCGGTTAGCTCATTCATACCCTTTAAGGCAAATTTAAAGCGATCCCCTACCCATGTGCACAGTCCGCCTATAATTCCAACTAGTGCGGCTTCTGGACCAAGACTAGCTCCGAAAATTAAAACAATAATCGCTGTTAAAGTAGCCTGATGGACAAAGCGATATTCGATTCGACCAGCTTTTTTATATTCAGCCATCACTTCAGGCATAAGGCGTGGGTATGTACCGAAATGTTTTTGTGATAGACCAACAAGGACCCCGCCAATTATTGTTACGCAAAGGGTGTAATAAGAGGGGAAAGAGAGAACTTCAGGCAAGTATCCCCAAATAAAGCGGATTCCAATATTTATTGTGACTAAAAATAACCAGACTGTAGCTCCTACTATAGATCCTAGAAGAATGCCATATAGAGCAAGTATGTACTGCATATCTTTTTTATTTGTCATGTTATACCTCCGTTATGTAAATCTTAGTAGGTAAAAAAGTGAAATATACTAGTGAAAAATGGATTGAATATATATAGTATCTTTTTGAGAAGATGGCCTATTCAACATATAGGCTAACTTTAGGGGAATTTGAATTTATAGGTTAAATTACTTATTTAATTTTATAGACTGATTTGAGGTTTTTAAAGGTCTTTTTTGAAATAGACTAGAATATATTTCTTTTGTTGCTTTATATGAAACTGTTAACATTTATTTTAGAACATTCAGAAAAACTGTTTGACATTAGGAAATTATTGCTATAAAATCAACGGTAATTGCATAGTCTTATCAAGAAAAGGTGGAGGGACAGGCCCGATGAAACCTTGGCAACAGCCGTATAACGGAATTGTGCCAAATCCTGCAGGTAGTAATCCTGAGAGATAAGAAAGAGCCTTTAGAGCGTGTTTTCAAACTGCTCCTTTCTTGTTTTCAGGAAAGGGGCAGTTTTTTATTTTGTATAAAAGAAAGGAGAATGAGAGATGGGAGAATCATGGGGAAAAGGAACGATTTGTGTGCAAGGTGGCTATACGCCAAAAAATGGTGAACCACGTGTTTTACCACTTTATCAAAGTACAACATATAAATACGATACTTCAGATGATTTAGCAGCCCTATTTAACTTAGAGGCAGAAGGGTATATTTATACACGTATTGGAAACCCTACTCTAGCCGCATTTGAGCAGAAGTTATCAGATTTAGAAGGCGGTGTAGGAGCTGTTGCAACGGCTTCTGGGCAAGCAGCTATTATGCTCGCAGTTTTAAATATTTGTAGTAGTGGGGATCATTTACTTTGTTCTTCAACGGTTTACGGGGGAACGTTTAATTTATTTGGAGTGAGTTTGCGTAAACTGGGCATTGATGTTACGTTCTTTAATCCGAATTTAACGGCAGATGAAATTACGTCGCTTGCTAATGACAAGACGAAACTTATCTATGCAGAATCGTTAGGAAATCCAGCGATGAATGTTTTAAATTTTAAAGAATTTTCAGCTGCCGCTAAAGAATTAGAGGTACCTTTTATCGTTGATAATACATTAGCAACTCCTTATTTATGCCAGGCCTTTGAACATGGGGCAAATATTATTGTTCATTCTACGACTAAATATATCGATGGGCATGCGAGCTCCTTAGGCGGTATTGTAATTGACGGTGGAAACTTTGATTGGACAAATGGGAAGTATCCTGAACTTGTTGAACCAGATCCAAGTTATCACGGTGTAAGTTACGTTCAAAACTTTGGTGCAGCAGCGTATATTGTGAAAGCACGTGTTCAGCTATTAAGAGATTATGGAAATTGTATGAGCCCATTCAATGCATATATTAGCAATATTGGCTTAGAGACTTTGCATTTACGAATGGAGCGTCATAGCGAAAATGCTCTCGCGGTTGCTAAGTGGCTTGCTAATCATGAACGTATTGAATGGGTGAATTATCCGGGATTAGATAGTAATGAAAATTACTCGTTAGCACAAAAGTATTTGAAAAAAGGTGCTAGTGGAGTTTTAACATTTGGTATTAAAGGGGGATTAGAAGCAGCAAAAGAATTTATCGCAAATGTAAAACTAGCAACTCTCGTAACACATGTAGCTGATGCACGAACTTGCGTTATACATCCTGCTAGTACGACGCATAGACAATTAAGTGCTGAAGATCAGCGTTTAGCTGGTGTTACATCTGATTTAATTCGTTTATCGGTTGGTATAGAAGATATTTCTGATATTATTGCAGATTTGGAAGCAGCTCTAGTTGGAGGCAAAACACATGCCGATCATAATTGATAAAGATTTACCGGCTCGCAAAGTGGTGCAAAAAGAAAATATTTTTGTAATGACGAAGGAGCGAGCGGAAACACAAGATATACGCGCTTTAAAAATTGCTATATTAAATTTAATGCCAACGAAGCAAGACACAGAGGCGCAATTACTCCGTTTAATTGGAAACACACCGTTACAATTAGATGTTCATTTGCTTCATATGGAATCACATCTATCTCGTAATGTAACGCAAGAACATTTAACAAGCTTTTATAAAACGTTTCGTGATATTGAAAATGAAAAGTTTGATGGGCTCATTATTACAGGAGCGCCAGTGGAGACCCTTGCTTTTGAAGAGGTAGATTATTGGGAAGAGCTTAAACATATTATGGAGTATTCAAAAACGAATGTAACATCTACGCTCCATATTTGCTGGGGAGCACAGGCTGGCTTGTACTATCATTATGGTGTTCCAAAGTATCCCCTTAAGGAAAAAATGTTCGGTGTATTTGAACATGAAGTTTGCGAGCAACATGTGAAATTATTACAAGGATTTGATGAATTGTTTTTTGCTCCGCATTCTCGTCATACAGAAGTACGGGAGAAGGATATTAGAGAAGTGAAAGAATTAACATTGTTAGCAAACTCTGAAGAAGCAGGTGTTCACCTTGTTATTGAGCCAGAAGGAAGGCAAGTGTTTGCCCTTGGACATAGCGAATATAGTTGTGAGACGTTAAAATAAGAATACGAACGAGATCGTGACAAGGGATTAAATATTGATGTGCCAAAAAACTATTTTAAACATAATAATCCAGATGAAAAGCCGCTTGTTAGGTGGAGAAGTCATGGTAATTTATTGTTTTCTAATTGGTTGAATTATTACGTGTATCAAGAAACCCCTTATATATTGTAAAGAAAGATTGTGTAACACGTGGCAACGTTTTCCTTGTAAAGATTAACCTTTATTTTTCCGAATGTTCAAAATACATTGTTTTTCGGATTTTTTACTCATATAATTTCATCTAAACACAATTTTTGAGGGGTGGACAGTACTATGAAAGAAATTCAAGTTGGGTTATTAAGTCTTGGGACAGTTGGCAGTGGTGTGGTTCGTATTATTACGGATCATCAAGAACGACTCATACACCAAGTAGGTTGTCCAGTGAAGGTAACGAAAGTATTAGTTCAAAACATTGAGAAAGAGAGAGAGGTAGAGGTACCTTCTACTCTATTAACACAAGATGCAAATGAAATTTTAGATAATCCAAATATTGATGTTGTCATTGAAGTGATGGGTGGCATTGATGATGCAAAATCATATATTTTACAAGCTTTAAAAAGCGGAAAGCATGTTGTAACTGCAAATAAAGACTTAATGGCATTACATGGAGCTGAATTATTAGCGACAGCAAAAGATAATAAGGCTGATTTATTCTATGAGGCGAGTGTGGCAGGGGGAATTCCAATTTTACGCAGTATCGTAGAAGGACTTTCTTCAGATCTTATTACGAAAGTAATGGGAATTGTAAATGGAACGACAAATTTTATTTTGACGAAAATGTCAGACGAAGGGAGAGCATACAACGACGTGTTAAAAGAAGCCCAACAACTTGGATTTGCAGAAGCAGATCCAACATCAGATGTAGAAGGTTTAGATGCAGCAAGAAAAATGACAATTTTAGCTACTCTCGGTTTCTCTACAAATGTAGAGCTTGGAGACGTGAAAGTAAAAGGGATTACCTCTATTACAGAGGAAGATATTGAATACAGTAAGAGCTTAGGTTATACAATTAAATTAATCGGTCTTGCAAAACGAGATGGTGAAAAATTGGAGGTTACAGTTGAACCAACTTTACTTCCAAATACACATCCTCTTGCGGCAGTACAAAGTGAATATAACGCTGTGTATGTGTACGGTGAAGCAGTTGGAGAAACGATGTTTTATGGACCAGGCGCAGGAAGTTTACCGACAGCTACAGCTGTTGTTTCGGATTTAGTTGCTGTAATGCAAAATATTAGATTAGGGGTAACAGGAAATAGTGCTGTAGTCCCACAATATCAAAAAGTATTAAAAGAGCCAAACGAAATTGTCGTGAAAAAGTTTTTAAGACTGCATGTAAAAGACGAAATTGGTGTATTTGCAAAAATTACTTCATTGTTCTCTGAGCGCGGAGTTAGCTTTGAGAAAATTATTCAAATGCCGCTTGAAGAGAAAGGAAAGGCTGAAATTGTAATTGTAACGCATCGTGCGTCTCTTGCTGATTATGATTATATTCTACATACGTTGCAAGGGTATGAAGAAATAGATTGTTTGAAAGCGAACTATCGAATTGAAGGGGATGCTAAGTAGTATCCTTACCATAAAACAGAAAGAGCCTATTAAGCAGCTTGCTTAATAGGCTCTTTTCTATTTAAAATCTGCGTACCAACTTGAATAAATGCTTGGATAATCCAGCCTGTTGTAAAGGATAAGATGATTGTTCCAAAATAGATAGGTCCGTCTAATAAAAAGCTTAACGTTAAAAATAAAAAGGCTAATGAAATCTCTGTTCTTCTAAACGTCCATTTTTTCTTCTCAGCAACCGTTAAAACGAAAGCTTCTTGAGGCGCTGCGCAAAGGTTTGTAGAGACGTAAAGACCAATTCCAGCTCCAACGAATAGATTTCCGCAAATAAGTGTTATATATTTTGGAAGAGAGCGGATAGCGTCCATAATAGTTGTAATGGAACCAATCCAATCAACAAAAAGAGAAATAAGAACCATCGTTACAATTGTACCGATTGTAATTTGTTTTTTATTCCAAAAGAGTACGATAAGTGTAAAAGCAAAGTTAATCATGAAAATCCAAAAACCAATACTTATGCCAAAATTTTGATATAGTGCAATAAAGAAGGAATCATAAGGGCTAAGTCCAAAGGAAGTAATTGTCGTCATCATATTAATACCGATGGCAAGAATGAGTAAACCGCCAATGAAAAATATATATTCTAATTTGAATCGAAGCATAGTTGTATATCCTTTCTAAATGTATTTGCTAGGAAAGGATATATTGTGGAAAGCTTACCAGGTCAAGGGAGAATTTTTGTGAGAAGGGGAAAATGAGATGACAAATATAAGAAAGATTGCTGAACTTGCTGGAGTATCTGTTTCAACTGTTTCACGTGTACTAAATAATCATCCGTACGTAAATGAACAGAAACGAAAAGAAATTTTAGCGATTATAGAAGAATTAAATTACACGCAAAATGTGAATGCAATTCATTTAGTGAAAGGAAAAACGAATGTAATTGGCGTTTTATTGCCACACGTAAATGATCAATATTATAGCGCTATTATCGAGGGGATATCAAAAGAGACAGCAAAGAATAATTATAATATGATGCTTTGCCAGACGAATTATAGCGAAGAAAGAGAACTAGAAATTTTAAATATGTTAAAAATGAAAAAGCTTGATGGGGTTATTATTTGTTCTCGGGCAAATAGTAAGGAGAAGCTTGAAGAATATACAAAATTCGGCCCGATTGTTATGTGTGAAGAAATAGATTCAAAATGCATTTCAAGTGTCCATATCGATTACTACAAAGTATTTTCACTTGGGATGAAAAGCTTAATAGATGCCGGTCATACACATATTGGATATTGTATTGGAAGAAGTAATAGTGTTAATAGCCAAAGACGAAAGAAGGCATATGAAGATTCGCTTCAACAGAGTATCGTAACACCGTTAGAGACCTGGAAATTTGAGGGTTGTTTTACAGTGGAAGATGGACGCAATGTAATTAGAGAATGGGCTCATATGTCAGTAAAACCTACGGCGTTCCTTGTATCTTGTAACCATATTGCAGCGGGGATGGTTACAGAAGCAAAAAAACAAGGAATTCGTATTCCAGAGGATATTACGATTATCGGGTGTGATGATCAAGAGGTGGCGGATATATTGGGTATAACGACGATTTCGCATTCTAGTAAAAACGTTGGAGTAAAAGCGTTTGAATTATTATATGAAAAGATTAATGAAGAGAAATTAGATGTGAAGCATATAGAGTTATTACCAGAGTTAGTAAATAGAGAAACGACGTAATTGAGAAGGTGTGAAAATCGCTTTTCAAAATTTCGTTTGGTATAATTATGGACAATCTATGAGGGCTAAAAGGGGTTTTGATATGAGATCAAAAGTAGTAAAAGTAATTCTACTCATTACAATTGCATCTTTCTGTTTATTTGCATATGGCTTTGTTTCAGGTGTAAACGATGTATTAAATCCGAAAGCTTCAAATTTAATTAAAAAGACCGATGTAGTGGCAAAAGAGAAAAAGAAAACGGGAACGTTACAAATCGTTAGTTTAGGTGATTCATTAACGCGTGGCGTTGGTGATAAAGAAGGAATTGGCTATGTTGGGCGAATGAAAGAGGATTTACAAAAAGATTATAAGCAAAAAATTGCATTAACAAATTTAGCAGTTAGTGGTGCAAAAATGCCCGATTTATTAAAACAAATTGAAAGTAATGGCGCTCAATATTCAATTAAGCAAGCAGATATAATCGTGTTAACGATTGGTGGGAATGATTTGTTCCCAGGCTGGGAATCGCTTGGGAAAATAGATTTAGAGACGTATCGTCCTGACACAGAAACGTTTCAAAATGAAGCAAAGAAAATTATAGAAGAAATTCGTAAATTAAATACAGATAGTCCGATTTTTTGGCTTGGTTTATACAATCCTTTTGAAGATGTAGAAGATTTAAAAGGGTCTTCAAACATTGTTGTGGACTGGAATGCATCTTTAGAGAAGTTAGCGCTAAACGATAAAAATGTGTATATTACACCGACATTTGATTTATTCCAAAACCGTGGGAAAGATTTATTATACTCTGATCATTTTCATCCGAACGAAGTAGGTTATACGTATATGGCAGAACGTTTAGTTCAAAATGTTGTAAGTAAATTAAAACTAGAACAAGGAGGGGTAAAATGACGACGATACTTTCCGTACGAGATTTGAAGAAGGTAATTGGAAAGAAGACTCTTGTAGAGAATATTTCCTTTGATGTAAAGCAAGGAGAAGTGTTCGGGTTCTTAGGACCAAATGGTGCTGGAAAGACGACTACCATTCGAATGTTAGTCGGATTGATTAAGGCGACAGAAGGTACGATTTCTATTGGTGGTTATTCGATTAAGGAAAATTTCAGAGAAGCGATGCGTCAAATTGGGAGTATCGTTGAAAACCCAGAGTTGTATACATATTTAACGGGATGGGAAAATTTAAAGCAATTTGCTCGTATGTTAGGTGATATATCAGATGAACGTATTATTGAAATTGCTGAAATGGTTCATTTAGATGAAAGAATTCATGACAAGGTAAAAACGTACTCACTTGGTATGAAACAACGCCTTGGAATTGCGCAGGCGCTCCTTGGGAATCCAAAATTGCTCATATTAGATGAGCCAACGAATGGTTTAGATCCAGCAGGGATTAGAGAACTTAGGGAATTTATACATAAGCTTGTAAAAGAAGAAAATATGAGCGTGTTTATTTCAAGTCACTTGCTAAGTGAAGTGCAAATGATATGCGATCGCGTTGCTATTATTCATAAAGGAAAGATGATAACAGTTGCCAAGGTTGAAGAATTAATTAAAACAGCAAGTGATCGTGTAGAATGGATTGTTACACCGATTTCTAAGGCGAAAGATATGCTAGAAGCGGCCGAAGAAGTAAGGGAAGTGAGTGTAGAAGGCGAGCGATTACTATGCCGCATGGATATTGCATCTATAAGTAGTTGGAATAAACACTTTGTCGAAAATGAAATAGATGTACATAGCGTTAAGGAGCTTGTATTTACGCTAGAAGATTTATTTATTGAACTCACAAGGGGTGAGCAGCATGCGTGAATTTGCGAATCTAGTTTTAAATGAATCAGAAAAGATTTACCGCAAGAAACGTATTTTTGTTGTCATGCTTATTTTAGCAATCTTGATCCCGCTTTTTGTGTATGCGCAGTATCGTGAAATAGAAACGACACAAAAAAGACTCGGTACAACTGATTGGAAGGTTTCATTGCAACAGCAAATTGTTGATTCTCAGAACCGGTTGAACAATTCTAGGTTGCCAGAAGAATGGCGTGATTGGTTAAAGGTAAGAGTTGAGCAACAACAATATTATTTAGATCATGATATTAATCCGATGGCACCGGGTGCACCGACTTTTGTCAGAGCATTTATTGAACAAGGAATTACATTATTTATTCCGCTTCTTGTAATGATTGTAGCCATTGATATCGTTTCAGGAGAACGAAGTGATGGGACGATGAAGATGTTACTTACGCGGCCAATTCGGCGCTGGAAAATACTCCTTAGTAAATACGTGACGATGTTATTTTTCATTTCGCTCATACTGTTTCTTGTAGGTTTGTTTGCTTACATATTATCAGGGCTTGTATTTGGGTACTCGGGATGGAATTTACCTGTTTTAACAGGATTCGTTATTGATAAGGAAACGTTAAATACGAACTTTGTGCATCTTATTCCGCAGTGGCAATACATCTTAATGGCGTATGGACTAGCCTGGTTTGTTGCTATCGTTGTCGGAACTATATCATTTATGGTCTCTGTTTTAATTCGTAATACACCAGCTGGTATGGGCGTTATGCTAGCTGCATTAATTGCAGGCGGTATTTTAAGCTCGTTCGCAACATCTTGGGAAGGCGCCAAATATATTTTTAGTGTGAATCTATCATTAACGGATTATTTATCAGGAAAATTACCTGCATTACAAGGTTTATCGATGGGATTTTCTTTGATGAATTTAACTGTTTGGGCAGTTGTTTCTCTTGTTATTTCGTTCGTAGTATTTACAAGACAGGATATGGTGAATTAATTAGACAGGAAGTGACAGTATGGAAAATATTTTAAAGAATGATTGGGAGCCACTATTGGCACCTGAATTCCAGAAAGAGTATTATCTTACTCTATCCAGTTTTTTGACAGAAGAATACAGCACGTATGTTGTTTATCCGAAGGTAGAAGATATTTTTAACGCTCTTCAGTATACAAGTTATGAAAATACAAAGGTTGTTATTTTAGGACAAGATCCATATCATGGACCGAATCAAGCGCATGGTTTAAGCTTTTCTGTGCAACCTGGTGTTAAAACACCACCGTCATTGTTAAATATGTATAAAGAACTTCGAGATGAATATGGTTATGAAATCCCGAATAACGGTTATTTAGTAAAATGGGCAGAACAAGGAGTATTATTACTAAATACCGTATTAACAGTTCGTCAAGGCGAAGCAAATTCTCATAAGGGAAAAGGATGGGAGCACTTCACAGATCGTGTAATTGAACTGTTGAATGAACGTGAAAAGCCAGTTATTTTCATATTGTGGGGGCGCCATGCGCAGGCGAAGAAGAAGTTAATTACGAATCCAAATCATCATATTATCGAATCTGTACATCCAAGCCCATTATCGGCAAGACGTGGTTTCTTTGGTAGTAAGCCATATTCTAAAGTAAATACGATTTTAGCTAATATGGGCGAAAGAGAAATTGATTGGGAAATTCCAAATTTATAAATAGAAAAGGTAGTTAACAGTCGTTAACTACCTTTTTATTATTGTTGCTCGTTCTTTAATTTTGCATCTAGTACAAAAGTGCCAAATGGGATAACTGATGAAGCAAATGCTCCAAGTGCCCATAAAATTGATTTACGGTGTACGATTGTTACTTGAATTACTGCAAAGATGAATAGAATAAATAGAACACCATGAGCCATGCCTGTAATTTTAACAGCTGTTGCAAATCCTGCGAAATATTTCAATGGCATTGCTACAAATAATAGTAATAGGAAAGAAATACCCTCAACTAGTCCAATTGCTCTTAATCGTCCGATTGGTGTAGATAACATAAAGTAGCCTCCTTTAACGTATGCTTGTATATAGTAAATTTGTATTCTTTTTCAAAATAAAATAGTCTATTTTGTTTCATTATATACAAAAAGAAAGTTTACACTACGAGAATAGTGCAAAGTTCAAAATATAGTCACAAAAGCATGAGAATTTAAATAAAAACCTATTTGAAGTATTTGACTTCAAATAGGTTTTGTGAATGAAAATATTAAACAAGTACATCCGTTTTTAAAACGAATTTCTCTACAACTTTTGCAACACCATCGTTCATATTTGTATCTGTTACGTAGTTTGCAATTTCTTTAATATCATCAGGTGCATTGCCCATTGCAACGCCAAGACCAGCAAATTCAATCATCGCTTGGTCGTTATAGCTATCGCCCATTGCGATAACTTCTTCACGCTTAATGCCAAGCTTTTGGATCAGTTTGTTTAAGCTCGTTCCTTTTGTAACACCAGCTTCAGTAAATTCTAAGAAGAATGGTTTCGAACGCATCACGCTTAATTGGCCTTCTAGCTGTTTTTGTAGTTTCTTTTCAACTTCAACAAGGCGTTCAGCTTCTTTATTCATTAATACTTTTACTACGGGCTCTTTAACTGCAGCTTTAAAGTCATCTACTACAACAATTGGCATACCAGTAATATCGCCCTCAATTTCAGTATAAGGATTATTTTCTTCCGTTACGATATCATCGCCCATATAAGTATGAATCCATACATCTTCAGTTTGACTAATTTCAAATAGGTTGTGAACGATTTCAGGAGATAGTGTACTACTAAAGATTTCTTCGTTTGTTTTACAGTTAATAATTTTTGCACCATTAAAAGATAAAATGAAACTGCCGTATTCTTCTAAACGAAGTTCTTTCGCTACATTGCGCATACCGAACGTTGGACGTCCAGAAGCAAGTACAACCTTTACGCCTTGCTCTTGTGCAGTCATTAACGCTTCTTTCGTACGAGGTGAAATAGTATGGTCATCACGTAATAAAGTATCATCTAAATCTAAAACAATCATTTTATAAGTCATATAGAAAATTCCTTTCTTTAATTGAAATCAAAATACATGTTCATGAAGAGATTGAGGAATAATAGTAAGACATCAAACCTCTTTGAAAAGAAGTAGATAAATTATTATGAGTGTGTTGCTCATAATATTGGTTAATAATCATTGGGGATGAATAAAACCCCAATGATTAAAGTTTGATTTTATCGTAACAACTCTAAAGGTAGAGTGCAATAATGGAAGTTTTCCAATTTAAGATATTTGTTTTGCTGTGGAACGAGAAAATAGTATTTCTAGCAAGATTGCCATTACAGATCCAAGAACGAGACCATTACTTAAAAACGATGCTAGAAATGGTGGAAGTGTGGAATATGCTCCTGCTGGAACAAACATAACTCCGACTCCCGTAAAGATTGAAAGACCGGCTACTTTAAATAATCGTTCTTTATCCTGGACAGTTTCGTATTCTCGAAAGGCGAGGCCAATCATGCTTGCGAATACAGGATAAATAGCGGCATAACCAACTGCAACAGGGATTGCTGCAAAGAATGAAGTAATCTTTGGAAATATACTAACGACAATAATAAAGCTTGACCCTAATATAAACGGGAGACGTTTATAAATATTAGTCGTTGCAATAAAACCTGCTGATCCAGAAATAGCGACAGGCCCAATAGCTGAAAATAGGCCGCCTAGCAATTGGTTGATTCCTGTTATAATGCCAGCTTGTTTAAAACGATCTGATGCAGCGTTTTCTTCATATTTAGAGACAACCTTTTGTACAACGCGAATACTTGCTAACATATTTGTTAGAAGTAAGAGTGTAACGAAAATGACCGTAATTACCATGTTCCATTCAACACGAGGCATTCCGAAAACAAATAAGGATGGAAAACGGATTATGTCTGTCACTGGTGTTATTGGATTAGATAATCCGAAGCATGCGAATAATATCCAGCCGCATACGATACTGAAAAGAACGGAATATTGTCCAGTAATAGGTAGCTTCATGATGAAAAAGGATAGTAAAATAACAATGAGTGAAAGAATAAATACGTTAGGTTGTACTTCTGTATGTTTTCTATCAAGGCCAAACATTCCCTTTAAGAAGGAGCCACTAAGCTGCGCGACAAGAAGAAATAAATACGTTCCAATGACTGTCGGTGTAAAATAGCGAACGAGTTTATCAATAAGTCCAAAAACGCTAAGAATAATACAAATAATACCGCTTAATAAGAAAGCATATTGAAGAACTTTAAGTGTCTCATTATTTGATCCAAATAGTACGACGCCTAAACTTGCGTAAAGGGAGAAAATTCCCCACCAAAGGCCAGCAGGACCTTCTTGAATAGGAAGTTTATGCCCAAATATAGCTTGCAAGAGACCAGCAAAACCTAGAACAAATAATGTTCTTTGTACGAATGCGATGGCTTCAGCGCCATTAAGACCATAACTAGTTGCGACACTAATTGGTACAATAAGGCTTCCAGCTAAAATAAATAGTGCCCATTGTAAGGCGGAAAGAAATGTCTTCATTATATCAACCTCTTTCATAGATTCCGTATCTAGTATATACGTATTTTATTTCCACTGGCAAAGATTGTAGATAGAGAAAAGAGTTGAAACACGGTATGAATGCACGTAAGCAATTATGGATAGCAGTTATATGTATGACTTTTGTTGTAATTCTAGGAACGATAGGATTTATGACGATTGAAGAGATTAGTTTGTTTCAAGCATTTTGGATGACAATGATTACTGTATTGACTGTTGGATACGGAGATGCCGTTCCTGTAACGCAAGCGGGGAAAGTATTTGCGCTTCTTATTATTCCTGTTGGCGTAGGTATTGTTACGTATGCAATTGGGGTAGTGGCAGCTATGATTATTGAAGGGAATTTATTTCATGCAGTACGGAGGAAGAAGATGGATAAACAAATAGCGCAGTTGAAAAATCATATTATAGTATGTGGTTGCGGTAGAGTGGGGCTTCAAGTTGTACATGAATTGCAAGAAAAGAATATTCCATTTGTCGTTGTTGATAAAGATGAAAGTATATTGGAGCAGGAAAAGCTTTTATTTGTACATGGAGATGCAACGGAAGATCAAGTATTACATAATGCCGGAATTTTAAAAGCAGCTGGTTTAGTTGCTATTGTTGCAAATGATGCCGAAAATGTATTTATTACATTAACAGCAAGAGGGTTAAACGATACGATTAAAATTGTGGCGAGATCTGAAAAGCCAGAAACTGAAGAGAAATTAAGGCGTGCTGGTGCAAATAAGGTTATTAACCCATCTAGTATGGCGGGTATTCATATCGCAAAAGGTATTGCAAATCCATTAACCGTTCATTATATTGATACAGTGTTGTATGGAGTAGAACAGTCATTTGTCATTGAAGAAATTCTAGTTGGAAAAGATTCAATATTAGTTGGTAAATCGTTACTAGAGAGTAATGTAAGGAATCAGTTTGATGTAACAATATTAGCGATTTCAAGAAATGGGAATATTATACATAATCCAACAGGGCAGGAAAAATTGAAAGAACGTGATATGATAATAGTATTTGGTTCAGTAGAAAAATTGGGACAATTCGAGAAAGAATTACAAAGTACGAGGTGATAAGGAATGCAAATATCTAGCGACAAGATTTTAAATAAAATGGCGAATGAAATTGTGAAGGCAAAAAGTAGTGAAGGACAAAAGTCAAAAGAACATTTATTAGTTGTGCGTGCTTTATGTGACTTATTATTAGATGAACAAGTTGAAACATCTACATATAGAGAACCGAAAATTCAATCGCAAGTAATTGGATCACAACCAGTAACAACTATGCAACCAATTGCACCTGTTTCTGGGGAGCCAGTATATATAAAAGAAAGTGATGCAAACGGTAATTCTTTATTTGATTTTTAGAAGATAAATCGTTTGGCTTATATGCAAAAATTGCTTATGATAAAGGTAAAAAAGGGGAATTAAGATGAAAATTTTCTTTTTACTAGGTTGTATTGCAGCGGGGCTATCTGTTGCGTTAGGGGCCTTTGGAGCACACGGTTTAGAAAATAAAATTTCTGCAAAAATGTTAGAAGTTTGGAAAACAGGCGTTACATATCAAATGTTTCATGCAGGTGGACTATTCGTAGTTGCTTTATTGATGGATAAGGTTCAATCATCACTTTTAACTACTGCTGGTTGGCTAATGGTAGCTGGAATTATTATGTTCTCAGGTAGTTTGTATGCATTAAGTACGACAGGCATTAAGTTCTTTGGTCCAATTACACCTCTTGGTGGTGTAGCGTTTATTGTGGCGTGGATTCTAGTAGGGACTGCAGTTGTAAAAGGATTATAAAAAAACAAAAGCTGGCATTTGCCAGCTTTTTTTATGGTCTTGGAGTATAAGTTGCTTGTTGACTAGGTAAATACGTAATTTCTTCTGGAAACTCTACGTAATCTAAGTAGATCATTAGTAGTAAATAGCGTTTTCCTGATTGCGGTTCACTAATAACAATATGGTCACGGCCAGCTGCTTCAATAATACCTGTATAAGATTGTGTACCAAGGGAACTGCCACGTTCATAAGTCATTACAACCGTAGCTTGCTTACCTTTGTTTAAACGAAGGATATTTTCAATATAGGATTGCTCTAGAGGTAACATGCCTTGAGAAATTGCATATTGAGCTTGCGCAGCTTGAGCTGTTTGTTGTTGCATCGCTTGCTGCTGTTGTTGAGTCATTTGTTGCGGTTGTACATAAGTTCCAGATGGTTGATAAAAACCTGTTCCATAGTACGGATTTTGTTGCTGTGCCATTCAAAAATCCCTCCTCATTTTTATTCCTTAATATACGCTAGGGCAGTCTCCAGCAGATGGCTGGAAGAAGCAGTGCTTTTTAAAGCGACCAGAGTTTTGTTGGTTATACCAAGTCGGTGGACATGCCCCTTCAGGTCTAAAGAACCATAAGGCAAAGTTGGCAGGCCAAAAACGTTGCCCTTGAATGGTCCGTCTCGCTAGGGCAATATCTTGTTCACGTGCCCGTTGATAAAAGTATCCTTTTTGCGTTACTTCAAAACCGCCGGGGTTTTGATAAACCATTTGACGTAAATTACGAATGCTTTTAAAGTCTAAACAATTTCCGCGGACACGATTTACCCCAACGTTTCCGACCATTAACATTCCTTGTTGTCCTTCTCCTTCGGCTTCAGCACGCATCAGTCTAGCTAACAACTTTACATCTTCTTCGTTATAAGCAATAACTCCCATTATGTGTCACCTCTCTTTTTGGAATACCTTTTGGAAAGAGGTTTATCTCTAGATGAAGTGTGTAACAATTACTAGTTCATACGTATGAGGAAAAGGGCTCAGATATGACAACCAAACGAAGTTTTACATTGAGAGCGGAAAATAAAAAAAGCTAGCGTGAGCCAGCTTTTTTATTAAAAAACTTTAGACCATAAGTTTGAGAAGAAATCAACAATAGAGCGCATTGTTAACACAAACCAATTTGCTTTTTCAACTTCCTCTGTCGTTTTTGCAGTAACTTTCATACTTTTACTACCGTCTAAGAAACCATATTTATCAGTTGATTCTAAAGTAATTGAGCCTACTTTGGCATCTTTCTTAATAGGAGCAACTAAATGTCCATCTTCAGCAAGAGATTTATCTAATTCAGTCCCAATTTTATAAGGTTCTTTGCTACCTTTTTTCGCAATTACTGTTATTTCTTTTTCGGGTGCAACAGTTACTTGGTCTTCTTTCCCTTTTACTACAGAGATTGTATTGTTCTTATTAACTTTTAGTTTTTGTTTTTCAAAGTTATTAAATCCATATTCAATTAATTCACGAGATTCTGTGAAACGTTCATCCATTGATTTTGTTTTAATAATAACCGAGATAAGACGTACATCACCACGTTTAGCAGTAATAGTAAATCCGTATCCAGCTGTATCAGAACTTCCAGTTTTTAAACCATCAGTACCTTCATAAGCGAAAGCAGCTCCTGGTAACATCCAATTCCAGTTTTCCATACGAATTGGTTTTGGGTGATTGTCTGGGAAGTTTCTAAATCTTTGTTTTGTATCCTCTAGCATTTCTGGATACTTTGTAATCATTGCTTTTGAAAGCATACCCATATCACGAGCTGACATAGAGTTTTCTGCATTTGGATCAGTACCCTCAGGATGTTTTCCTTTTAAGTCAGCGTTATTTAAGCCCGTAGCGTTTACAAATTTATATTTCTTTAATCCTAGCTTTTTAGCATGTTCATTTGCAAGATTTAAGAAGTTTTTCTCACTTCCTGCAAGAAGTTCTGCTAAAGCGATACTAGATCCATTTGCAGAGAATATAACAATAGAATGATATAATTCTTTTACAGTATATTGACGTCCTTTTTCGAACGGTACATTAGAGAATTCATTATTACGAGAGACTTCATAAGCGTAATCAGAAATATTTACTTTCGTATCCCATGTGATTTTTCCTTCTTTAATTGCTTCTAAAACAGCGTAAACAACAATTAATTTCGACATACTAGCAATAGCTAGCAATTCATCTGGATTTTGCTCGTGAAGTATTTTTCCTGTATCTGCATCAAATAAAAGTGCAGCGGCTGCCTCAATATGTATTTTTTCTTCCGCATGGGATGTTGTTACTCCTAAGGAAGAAATTGACAATACAAACAATAGTAAAATAGACAAAATTTTTTTCATATAGATTATCACCTTCGCATCGTTATTTAGCATATAGCTCGTATCATTTTAGCATATCTTTACATATAAAAAGGTTACAATTTTACAATAAATTTGAAAAAATGTCGGTTTTTCTTCAAAAGTGCAGAAAAAAGGGGATTTTTGAGGATAAATATAGAGAAGAATAAAAAAAGGAACGAATTTCGTTCCTTTTCACCATTTATATGTGTAAAAATTTCTCTACTTTTTCGTCTGGTAAAATGTTTCCAACGAAGAATGTTCCAAATTCACCATAACGAGCACTTACTTCATCGAAGCGCATTTCATATATAAGTTTTTTAAATTGAAGAACATCGTCAGCGAATAATGTTACGCCCCATTCGAAATCGTCGAATCCAACAGATCCTGAAATCACTTGGCGTACTTTACCTGCGTATTGACGTCCAATTTTACTATGACTGTACATCATTTTTTTACGCTCTTCCATAGGAAGCATGTACCAGTTGTCATCACCTTGGCGACGCTTATCCATTGGATAGAAGCAAATATGATTTGCTTTCGGCAATTCAGGATATAAGCGAGCTAAAATTTGCGGGTTTTGGTATGGATCCTCATCAGCTGGAAGATAGTTGCTTAATTCAACAACAGATACGTAAGAATATGCAGGAACCATATATTCAGCTAAAGTTGTTTTATTCAATTCTGTCTCAATTTCATTTAACTCTTCCATTGTTGGACGTAAAATCATAAGCATAATATCAGCTTTTTGGCCAACAACTGTATACATTGCGTGACTACCTTTTTTCGCAGTAGCTACTTCGTTCCATTTTTCAACGACATTTAAAAATTCAGACACTGCTTGTCCGCGTTCGTCGCTAGATAATGTTTTCCATGCAGCCCAATCAATAGAACGTAAATCATGTAAACAATACCAGCCATCTAACGTTGTTGTTACTTCACTCATTCTATTCACCTCAGTTAATGATAGTTTTACACGTTAACTATAGCATATATAGTTTTAAAATCATCTATATAAAACCTTGGCGCATAAAATTGTCACATTTAAGTGTTTAAGCAAGGTGAATTTAACGGCTGAATTTTATGAAAATATAATCATTTTTATTTTATCTATTTTTTGGGAGCTATAAGTTTAAAATATAGAAGAAAAGCAGTATTCTTAAAGATAGAGTTTTTTTAACATATGTAGGAGGGTTTATTCGTGAGCAACTTATTTACAACAGTAAAAGAAAAAGTTCAAGGAAAAGGCATTTCTATCGTACTTCCTGAAGGAACTGATGAAAGAATTTTAGGCGCTGCAGAGCGTTTAGCAAAAGAAGAGTTAGTAAAACCAATCTTAGTTGGTAATAGAGAAGAAATTAGCGCAAAAGCTGCTAGCATGAATTTAACATTAGCAGGCGTTGATATTTACGACCCAGCTACATACGAAGAAATGGATGCAATGGTAGCATCTTTCGTTGAACGCCGTAAAGGTAAAGCAACTGAAGAAGACGCTCGCAAAATCCTTAAAGACGAAAACTACTTCGGTACAATGCTTGTATACATGGGCAAAGCACACGGTCTAGTAAGTGGTGCAGCTCACTCTACAGCTGATACAGTTCGTCCAGCACTTCAAATTATTAAAACAAAACCAGGCGTTACAAAAACTTCTGGCGTATTCATCATGGTACGTGAAGAAGAGAAATATGTATTCGCTGATTGCGCAATTAACATTGCACCAAACAGTCAAGATTTAGCTGAAATCGGTATCGAAAGTGCGAAAACTGCTGAGTTATTCGGCATTGATCCACGCGTTGCTATGTTAAGCTTCTCTACAAAAGGTTCTGCGAAATCTCCAGAAACAGAAAAAGTTGTAGAAGCAACTCGCATTGCAAAAGAAATGGCTCCTGAGTTAACTTTAGATGGAGAATTCCAATTCGATGCTGCATTCGTACCATCTGTAGCTGAGAAAAAAGCTCCAGGTTCTACAATTAAAGGTGATGCTAACGTATTCGTATTCCCAAGCTTAGAAGCTGGTAATATCGGCTACAAAATCGCTCAACGTTTAGGTAACTTCGAAGCAGTAGGGCCAATCTTACAAGGCTTAAACATGCCTGTAAATGACCTATCTCGTGGATGTAACGAAGAAGAAGTGTACAAGTTAGCTTTAATTACAGCAGCTCAAGCACTTTAATTCTATAATGAATTGAAATAAAGACCGTCGCTATTATAGCGACGGTCTTTATTTTTCTAAACCAAGTGCTTTATTATTACGATCAATAATACGTTGTAAATTCGTCTCATATAAAGGAATCTCATCTATTGTTAATTGAGATGGTGTTAACTTTGGAGCGAATTGCTGCAATGTTTTTAAAAGATGCATCATTAAATCTTGTACTGTAATGGTTTCGCCAAGTAATTCTGAGAGTGAGGCCATCGTACTTGGTACAATTTCAGGGTACGTAAAGCGTGTTTCTTCCCCTTGAATTGCTAGGCTGTAAAAATCACGAACGAGTGCGGCACGCTCAGAGCCACTTCCGGTAGCGCAGAGATAGATTTGGACAGCGACACCGCCGCGAATACGACGTTGTGAAATACCAGCGAATTTTTGATCGCGAATACTTAAGTCATAACTACCAGGACAGTAAGAGCCGACAATTTCTTTTGCCTCGATAGTAACGTCGTAATCCTTTAACATCTCCTTAATCAAATGCCACATTGTATCGTATCCAAGATCGATATCGATACCTTTTTCTGTTTCTTGGAATAAAAGTGATACGTTTAAAACACCTTCATCAAGCACGACCGCAAGCCCGCCAGAATTACGGACAATAACATTGAAGTTGTTTTGTTTTAAAAAAGAAATACCTTCTTCTAAATGCGGAAGGCGTGAATCTTGAATGCCAAGGACAATTGTATTGTGATGAACCCAAGAACGCATTGTTGCGGCTGACTTGCCATTTCCAATGCTTGTGCATAATGTGTCATCCATTGCGAATGACTGAAGTGCATGGAATGTTGGTCCCAAACTAGATTGATCTACAATGCGCCACTCTGGCTGAGATAAAATGGAACGGGAATTGCTCATATAACTAACCCCTTATCTTTAAAATGACAATCTCTATTATAGCAAAAAATGAAGAATGGAGTTTTCTCACATATAAAGGGGGAGCTTATAGGTGAAATAATAAAAAGGATGCATTACATGCATCCTTTTTATTCTGCAATTTTTTCTAAATTACCGTTTCGGTCCATTCGGAAAGATATTTGAGAACGTTCTTCGTCATCCATGACTGCCAATTTACGAGCTCGGTTCATAATGTTCATAAGTGTTTCGTAATCTTCTTGTACAGTATGAGATTGCTTTTCCAATTTTTCTAGTTTCTTTTCTAGGTCCTCATTCCGAAGGATTTGTGCTTTAATTTCTTGTTTCAATCTCGTATTCTCGTTTTCAAGAGCTGTCACTTTTATATTTGAAGATCCGACTGTTTGTAAAAAATAAATAACATCTTGCATTGTCATAGAGCTTCTTGCAGCAGGAGCAGTAGATTCTTGATATGGAATAGCTTCTTTATATTGTACGATTGATTCTTCTTGTACTAATTCTTCATAATCAGTTATCGAATCTGAAGCTGGTGGTGTATAAAGTAAACGTTTTTTTGCTTGTTCACCGCTTGCAGCACGCATTTTATCTTTACGATGTTTTTTTGCTAGTTGAAGAGCTTGTTCGTAGCTATAGCGAACAACAGCATTCCAGCGGAAACCACAAGCAGCAGATGTACGATTTAACTGATCCCCTACTTCCTCAAATGCATTTAATTGCGTACTTCCTTCTCTAACATGACGAAGTACCGTTTCAGCAAGTAATAAATCATCCTCATCTGTCCAAGCATCTTGTCTTACTTTCATAGATTCAACTCCCTTTCTTTTTATGAACTTCCTATTTTTATAATGGGCAAAAAAATAAACTTTTATACAAAGCTTTTAAAAATATGGTAGATTTCGATGAAAGGTAAAAATTTTCCCATGAATGGTGAGCGCTTCTGTAGAAGAGCATATAAATATGTAGCATTATGTAGAGAATAGGCTTTGTAGGGAAACTTGCAACGAGCTTCAAAGAGCGGTAAAATACCATTTAGTGTTTATTTTTAAATGTACTTGAGAAAAGTTTAAAATAGAGGAAGTGTTATATAATGGGAAACGAGTTTCGCGTGTGCGATGACTGTCAGGCAACGAACGTTAAAACGTTAGTTCCGAAGTTAAAAAAAGTAGATTCATGTGCAACGATTGAAGTTGGATGTCAGTCTTACTGTGGTCCTGGTCGTAAAAAATCATTCGCATTTGTAAATAACCGTCCAGTTGCGGCTCCAACAGAAGATGAGTTAATCGCAAAAATTGAAGCAAAGTTAAATAAGTAAGAAAAAGAAGAGTGAAAAGATTACTCTTCTTTTTTATGCCCATAAGAGGAATGATTTATTCTGCGAAAGTACTCTTGTGTGGACGAACGTTTTCTAAAGGATAGATATAACTTTTGTATTGAAATTCCAATTTATATTTCAAAATAATGGTTGACAGTCTTTTAAAGCGATAGGTAGAATAGAAGTGTCTGATTCTGATAATCATTATCAGGAAAATAACAATTCACCTAATTTTTTTATTACTATTTGAGAATAAATTTCATTTCAATAAATATATGTTGTTAGTTAGGATGGTTGAGGGATGGAAGCGAGCGCAAGCAGTATAGAACAGCAAGAAGAGAATGTTAAAGAGATTAAGAGCAGACCGCTTATCGCTTCTATTATTTTAGTAGCGGGTACAGTTTTGTTAGCTTTAAGCATGGCAGTTTCTATTTCTTTTGGGGCTGCAGATATTAGTTTAAAGACTGTATGGCAAGCTGTATTTCAGTTTGATGGATCTATTACACATCATAATGTAATTCAAGAGCTTCGCATGCCTAGAGCAATAGGGGGCGTAGTTGCAGGTGCCTTTTTAGCGGTATCAGGAGCAATTATGCAAGGTATGACGCGAAATCCACTTGCTTCACCATCGTTAATGGGGATTACAGATGGGGCTGTATTTGGAATTGCAATTATGTATGCATTTTTTCCTAATTCACCTTATTTAATGTTTGTTATCGCATCTTTTATTGGAGCTGCGTTTGGTGCAAGCATTGTATATGGAATTGGGTCTTCTTCACCAGGTGGATTAACACCTGTGAAATTAGCTTTAGCAGGTGCAGCTATTAGTGCTTTATTAGGGGCAATTTCATCTGGAATCGCATTGTATTTCAATCTTGCCCAAGAGGTAAGCATGTGGAATGCAGGCGGAGTTGCTGGAGTGAAATGGCAAAGTATTAATATGTTAGTGCCAATTGGCCTTGTTTGTCTTTTTATCGCAATTATGATGTCGAGATATATTACAATTTTGAGCTTCGGTGAAGAAATTGCAATTGGACTTGGTCAAAATACGACATTGATTAAATTTATCGGAACAGTACTTGTTCTTATTTTAACGGGTTCCGCAGTTTCCATGGCAGGATCAGTTGGATTTGTTGGTCTTGTAATTCCGCATATGACTCGTTTTCTTGTAGGCTCGGACTATAGATGGGTTATTCCATGTTCTGCGGTCTTAGGTGGGCTGTTAATTGAATGTGCAGATATGTTATCTCGCGTTATTAACCCGCCATTTGAAACGCCAATTGGAGCAATTACAGCGCTAATTGGGGTTCCATTCTTCCTCTACTTAGCACGTAATGAAGGGAGAGGAAAGATGTGAGGACGAGTGTCTTAACAAAAAAGAACATTTCTATATTAACGATTTTAGTAGGACTAATCGTTTCTATATTTCTTATTAGTTTAAATACAGGAACTTTTAAAATCCCGCCAATGGACGTATTAAAGTCATTGGTTGGACTAGGGGCTGAAGATCAGTCTGTTATTTTATTTGAATTCCGTATGCCGCGTATGGTAATTGCTATACTAGTTGGATCTGCTTTAGCTATGTCAGGTGCGATTTTGCAAGGTTTATCACGAAATCCGCTTGCTGATCCAGGTATTATAGGTATTAATGCTGGAGCGGGATTAACAGTTGTTATATTCGTCTACTTCTTCTTCGGGAAAGTAGGGACTGGTACATTTTTATCTGTATTCATTCTTCCATTCTTCGCACTAGTTGGAGCGATATTAGCAGCGGTAATTATTTATTTACTAGCATGGAAAGACGGCGTTTCATCGACTCGATTAATACTTGTCGGTATTGCCGTTGCAGCTGGATTTGGAGCTGTTAGTTTAATTTTCTCTATGAAGATGACATCTAACGATTTTCGTTTTGCTACGATTTGGCTGGCGGGAAGTCTATGGGGTACAGATTGGAAATTCGTATTAAGTGTACTTCCATGGATGGTTATTTTCTTACCGCTTGCTATAAGTAAAGCACACATATTAAATGTAATGAACCTAGGCGATTCTACAGCAGTTGGCCTTGGTGTAAACGTAGAAAAAGAAAGACGTAAATTATTATTTATTGCAGTTTGTTTAGCAGGTGCATCTGTTGCTGTTGCAGGCGGAATTGGCTTTATCGGTTTAATGGCCCCGCATTTAGCAAGGCGCCTTGTTGGTGGTAAACATCAAATTATGTTGCCCACAGCTGCGCTAATAGGAACGTTTTTACTTTTATTTGCAGACGTAATTTCAAGAAGTGTATTAACAACTTCAGAAATACCAGTCGGTCTTGTTATTTCTGTAATTGGTGCACCATATTTCATTTATTTACTTATGAGGACAAAATAAAGGGAGGCTTTTCGTATGGCAACTTTAGCGGTGGATGCGGTATCTGTTGGCTATAATGAAGGTTTAATTATTGACGGGTTAACAGTTGAAATTCCGGAAGGGAAAATTACAACAATTATTGGACCAAATGGTTGTGGGAAGTCCACATTATTAAAAACGGCGTCTCGTATTTTGAAGGCAAAGCAAGGTACTGTTTATCTTGACGGAAAAGCAATTGAGAAACAGCCAACGAAAGAAATTGCAAAGAAAATGGCGATTTTACCACAAACTGCAGAAGTGCCAACGGGTCTTACTGTATTTGAGCTTGTGTCATATGGAAGATTCCCTCATCAAAAAGGGTTTGGCACGTTGAAAGAAGAGGATTATCGCTACATTAACTGGGCACTTGAAGTGACAGGAATGAAAGAATTTGCGAATCGTCCAGCAGAAGCGCTATCAGGTGGCCAACGTCAACGTGTTTGGATCGCAATGGCTCTTGCACAAGGAACAGAATTACTTGTATTGGATGAACCAACAACGTACTTAGATATGGCTCATCAATTAGAAGTATTAAACTTATTGAAAAAGTTAAATGAAGAAGAAGGTAGAACGATTGTTATGGTTATCCATGACTTAAACCACGCTTCTCGTTTCTCTGATCATATGATTGCATTAAAAGCAGGTAAGTTAATGAAACAAGGAACACCAGATGAAGTTATGATAAGTGAAACACTTCGTAACGTATTTGAGATTGAAGCTCAAATCGTTCCATGTCCAGTAAACTGTAAGCCAATTTGTTTAACATATGATTTAGCGATGATTAGTAATCAATTGCGTAAAAAAGCATAAGTAGAACCCCCTCGTAAAGAGGGGGCTTCTAATGGACGTTGAGCTTCTTATATATGAATGGGAAGTTGAACGCCCGTTAGAATGGGTTATTAACAACAGTTAATAAATATATATTAATTAATTGTTATCTTTGTTTCTTATAGTTCATTGTAACTTATAAGATAAATACAGCTAGAAGGAGTGGGAACATGAAGAATTTTAAAATGGCACTATTAGCAATGGTACTAGTTGTGACTTCTGTACTATTTGCAGCTTGTTCTAACAAAGAAGAAGAAAAGAAAGCAGATGCAAAGACTGAAGAGCGCACTGTAAAACATGCAAAAGGGGAAATTAAAATTCCTGCAAACCCAAAGAAAATTGCTGACCTTAGTGGTTCAACAGAAGAATTACTAATTTTCGGTATGAAACCGGTTATTACTGCTAATACATCTCAAGAAAAAATTGATGCACATATTGAAAAGAAACTAAAAGATGTTAAACCAGTTGGTTCTGCTTGGGGCGATAAAATTAACATCGAAGCAGTAGCTGCTGCAAAACCAGATTTAATTCTTGTAAATAATCGTCAAGAAAAGATTTATGATCAATTATCTAAAATTGCACCAACAGTTATGTTAAACACTCCATTAGATCAATGGCGTCCAAAATTCGAAGAAGTAGGTCAAATCTTCGGTAAAGAAAAAGAAACAAAAGAATGGTTCAAAAAGTATGATGAAAAAGCAAGCAAATTACATGACAAAATCGTCGCTAAAACTGGTGAAGCAACATTTATGAAAATGGCTGCATATCCAAATGCTTTCCGCGTATACGGTGACTACGGTTACGGTAGCGTAATCTTTAATGATTTAAAACTACCAGCAGTTAAAGGTACACCAACTGATAAACCGTTAGTACAAGTACAAAAAGAAGCTTTAATCGATTACAACCCAGATTACTTATTCGTATTTACAACTGGTGACGGTTCTCAGCGCTTAAAAAAATTCCAAGAAGAATCAATTTGGAAAAACATGAACGCTGTTAAAAATAACCACGTATTTACAATTAAAAATGAAGACTTAAACAAAGGTTACTTCCCACTAGGGAAAGATATGATCTTAGACGAAGTTGCTGAATTCGTTTTAGGTAAATAATGTATAAAGGAAATCACTTTTACTTCGGTAAAGGTGATTTTTTCTTTTTATAAAGGGAATTAATACAGTCTTTTATTTCTTTCTGTTTCTCATTTCGGTTATAATATAAAGTAAGAATGTAGTAAAGAAAGGGGGATGTCGGAAAGTGGTATATTTAAACGACAAACTCAGCGAAACAAAAGTGTTTAAAGACCCAGTACATAAATATGTGCACGTGCGTGATCGTGTTATTTGGGATTTAATCGGAACGAAAGAATTTCAACGCTTGCGCCGTATTAAGCAGCTTGGAACGACATTTTTTACATTTCACGGTGCAGAGCATAGTCGCTTTACTCATTCGTTAGGTGTATACGAAATTATTCGTCGTATGATTGATGATGTGTTTGATGGCAGACCAAATTGGAATGCTGAAGATAGATTGTTATGTTTATGTGCGGCATTACTTCATGATGTCGGCCACGGCCCATTTTCTCACTCGTTTGAAAAAGTATTTTCATTAGATCATGAGAAATTTACGCAAAAGATTATCGTAGGCGATACGGAGATTAATGATGTATTAAGTCGTGTTGATAAGGAGTTTCCACAAAAGGTAGCAGATGTAATTGCAAAAACGTCTACTAATAAATTAGCGATTAGTATGATTTCGAGTCAAATTGATGCGGATCGTATGGATTATTTATTAAGAGATGCTTATTTTACAGGCGTAAAGTATGGAAACTTCGATATGGAACGTATACTGCGTGTAATGCGTCCGTATGGGAATCAAGTAGTCATTAAAAATAGTGGTATGCATGCTGTTGAGCATTACATTATGAGTCGTTATCAAATGTATTGGCAAGTATATTTCCACCCGGTAACGCGAAGTGCAGAAGTTATTTTAACGAAGATTTTACACCGTGCGAAATCACTGCACGAGAAGTATTATACATTTAAAAATCATCCTGTTCATTTCTATTCTTTATTTGAAGAAGAAGTAACAGTAGAGGATTATTTAAAGTTAGACGAGAACGTTATGTATTACTACTTCCAAGTATGGCAGGAAGAAGAAGATCCAATTTTAAGCGATTTATGCCGCCGTTTTATGAATCGAAATCTATTTAAATATGTAGAGTTTACAGATAAACACGGTTTAGATAATTGGATGGAATTAAGTAGTTTATTTAAAAAGATTGGACTTGATCCGGAGTATTATTTAGTAGTCGATTCAACATCAGACTTACCGTATGACTTTTATCGTGCAGGAGAAGAAGAAGAGCGTCTACCAATCCTACTTCTTATGCCAAACGGAGAGCTTAGAGAGCTTTCACGTGAGTCGGATATTGTTGAGGCGATTACAGGTAAGAAAAGAACGGATCAAAAGCTATTCTATCCGCATGATTTAATCTATGAAGATGGAAGAAAAGGAAAATATAAAGAGAGAATTATTGAGTTGTTAGAAGGAAAGAAATAAGAAGCAGCTAATGGCTGCTTCTTATGAAAAAACTTGAAATTATTTGTCGCTTAAGCGTTTTCCGCCAACTGCATAATGGTTTTTAGACATTTCTTCGATGAAAACAACGATGTTTTCTTCAGGAGCACCAGTTGTTTCGCTTACTGCTGCTGTTACTTTCTCAGCAAGAGCTTTCTTTTGTTCTTCTGTGCGTCCTTCTAGCATTTTCACTGTTACGTATGGCATGTACAATCGCTCCTTTTATGTAAGTTACACTCTTATTATAGCGGATTATAGGGAAGAACAATCGAAAAAACAAATAATTTCTTTTTTTGACATATGGAAGAGGAGATGAAGCATGGATCAGTTATTTAGATACCCGTTGCACCAAATTCCTTTGGTAGCAATGGCCATTATTATCGCATTATCAGTTCATGAATTTGCACATGCATATGTAGCATATAAATTTGGAGACGATACAGCAAAGAGACAAGGTCGTTTGACTTTATCACCGATGGCACACTTAGATCCTATAGGTTTGATTGCAGTATTAATTCTTGGATTCGGTTGGGCAAGACCGGTTCCTGTTAACCCATATAACTTTAAAAGACCGCGTCTTGCAGGTGTATTAGTTTCAATTGCGGGGCCGATTAGTAATTTAATTTTAAGCGCAATTGGTTTAATTATTTGGTATAGCTTATTAAAATTTGGTGTATTATACTCAATTCCATCTGCAGTAGCAGATACGTTAGCTCAATTTTTCCAGATTTTTATTATGCTGAATATCGTTTTACTTGTATTTAACTTATTACCGATCCCGCCACTTGATGGGTATCGTGTAGTGGAAGATTTAGCGCCAGCAAATATTCGCGCGAAAATGACACAGTATGAAAAATACGGGGCAATTGCGTTATTAATTCTCGTTATTACACCGCTTAGTAATTACACAATTCAACCTATTTTCCAGGTAGTTATTCCGCATGTATTTGTATTTTTAGATAGCATCATTGCGCCTATTTTTGGCCTTTTATAATTTTTAAGTGAGGAGGATTTTACATATGACAGAGAAAAAGAAAAAAATCGGTTTTAATATCGTGAAAAATGATTCAACAGATGGACATGGTGGATTTGGTGTTGGGGCATTAAGCTTAGAAAACATTTCACCTGTATTTGTTGATGTACTAGAGAAAACTGCATTCGTTGATATTGGTGCGATGCACGCGCGTAGTACAGTAGAAAAAGGTATTAAGTTTTTAACAAATAAAGATGAAGTTCCAAACGGAAAACCATTTTGGCTTGTTTGGGTAACGATTGAAAGAACTGCGACAGGTGCGTATTACGCAGGTGTAACAGCTTGTGAAATGACAGTAGACCGTGAAATTCGCCGCGGATATAAATCACTTCCAGAGCACGTAAATAAAATGGATAAATCATTGAAGCGTCACATTATGGTTGAACATATGGATGAATCATCTAAAAAAGTACTTGGTACGTTCTTGAAAGAACATAATGAAGCGATTTGGAACGAATCTAGTGAAGAATTGCGCCGTGCATTATTAAGTGAATAAAAAATAGCTGACGGATGCCCGTCAGCTATTTTTTTACCAAGGAAGATATTTTTTCCACCAACTTGTTTTTTTCTTTTCTTCAGTCGTTTTTTCAAATTCTTCTTTATCATCGACGTGATCCATACAATATTCAGTCGGTTCGGTACCTTTAGCGAAATACATTTTCACAGAAATAGGACAATTTTTTGTAGCAATTTTACCGTTCTCTGGATTGATATTAACCGCTACGACGTCACTTGGTTGTTTAAATTCTTTTTTTGGTTGTCCATCTAACCCTTTCTCCATCGTATCAGTCCATATTTTCTTCGCATATCCTTGTTCTGCTACGTTTGAAATAGATTTAGGTTGATCATATCCGACCCACACACCAGTTACGATTTGCGGAGTAAATCCAATCATCCAACTATCCGTTTCAGTAGAACCAGATTTGCCGGCATATGTTCTTGATAGTTTGGATAACATCGATTGACCAGTTACAGCAGCATAGCTGCTTAGTTTCTTATTAAACATACCAGTCATCATTTCTTCCATTACAAACGCTTTGCTCTTGTCGAGAACTTGTTTACTCTCTAAATGAGCATCGTATAATATATTTCCTTCATGATCCATAATGCGGCGAATGAAAGTAGGTTTTACTTCTTTTCCACCGTTTGCGAACATGCTATAAGCGTTAACCATTTCAATTGGTTTTACTGGTGATGTACCAAGAGCTAGAGAAGGAACATCTTTTAATGCACTTTTAATTCCAAATTGTTTCGCTGTTTTTGCAAGCGCGTCATCGCCTAAAAACAAATTCGTTTTCACAGCATAAATGTTATCAGAGACTGCGAGAGCTTGTGCCATCGTTACGAAATCATCTGCATAATAATCTTTATAGTTCTTCGGTTTATACTTTGAAACGCCGTCACCTAAGGTGAATACAGTATATTCGCTTTTTAAGCGCGTAGCAGGCGTGAATCCTCGTTCTAATGCCGCATAATATAGAAATGGCTTAAATGTAGAACCAGGTTGACGAATGGCTTGTGTAGCCCTGTTAAATTGACTTGTAGTATAATCAGTTCCACCAACAAGAGCAGCCACTTCACCTGTCTTTGGATTCATAGAGACGAGAGCAGTTTGTATGTTTGTTGTGTCAGGTATGTGATCTTTTACAGCTTGTTCTGCTACAGCTTGTAGTTTAGGGTCTAGCGTTGTATAAATTCGTAAGCCACCTCGTTGTAAAGCTTGTTCGTCTAATCCAACATCACGAAGAAGCGAAGCTTGTACAGCATTTTGGAAATATGGTGCGACCTCTGCTACTTTTTTCGTATCTAATGAGGCAAAAGTTAGTGGCTCTTTCTTCGCTAAGGCTGCTTGTTGCTTCGTAATATATCCTTGTTCTACCATTTCATCTAATATGAGAGCTTGTCGTCCTTTCGCACGATCCTCTTTCAAAAAGGGCGAATAGACACTTGGCCCTTTCGGGATACCTGCGAGCATACTAGCTTCTGCTAATGTTAACTCTTTTGCTGTTTTATCGAAATATAGACGGGACGCAGCTTCGATGCCATAAGCGCCATGTCCGTAATAAATTGTGTTTAAATATCCTTCTAAAATATGATTTTTATTATAATTCACCTCAAGGCGAATTGTGTACATTGCTTCTAATAGTTTACGTTTCCACGTTTTATCATGATCTAAGTAAAGGTTACGAGCATACTGTTGTGTAATCGTACTAGCACCTTGGACTTTTGCCATCGCTTTTAAATCGGCAACAATGGCACCAGCAATACGTTTCATATCAAAGCCATGATGTTTGTAGAATCGTTGATCTTCAATAGATAGTGTCGCCTCTTTTACATAAGGTGAAATTTCATTAAGAGATACATTGTAACGTTTTTGCATTTCATTACTTTGTCCTATAACAGTGTCATCATTTGCGTAAAAGACGCTTGTTTGCGGGACCGCAACAGGAGGAGGTCCCATAATTTTTGCAACTATAATAATAACAAAAAAAGAAAAAACGAAGAAAAGGACGCAAGAAAACATTGCGGTGAAGAAAAGACGTTTATATTTTTTAAGTTTTGGATTCATAGTTTGATCCATCTTTTTTCAGCCCCTCATTAATACAAGCGTTATTGTATTAGTATTGAGGGTTTTCATTTATTTTAAACAATGAAATTTCGAAAATAAAAAAGCCCCTTCCATTAAGAAAGGAGCTCAAAGGCACGTGCTGGCCAATCAGTAATGATGACATCTACACCATAATCAATCATAGTTTGTAAATCTTTGTATTCATTAATTGTATATGGACGGAAAACATACCCTTGCTCTTGTGCTAACTGCACAAATTCTTTCGTTAATAACTGGAAGTTTGGATGTAATCCATTTGCTTCTCTATGTTTTGCTTCGGCAATTGGATCAGCAAGTGGTGTATCATATAAAATTGCTCTTGGGATTTCAGGAGCAATTTCTGCTAATAATGAAACAGAGTCATGGTTAAATGATGAAAATACAATTTGATTAGAAAGATGATATTCACGCACAAGTGCAACAGCTTTTTCCTCAATATTTGGGTAATGAATAACATCTGTCTTTAATTCAATATTTAGTTGTAAGTTCGTTGTGGAAAGCCAAATGAAAACCTCACGCAACGTTGGGATTTTTGCTTCATGGAAAGAAGGGTCTTTATAGCTACCAGCGTCCAATGATTGTAGTTCCTCTACCGTTTTTTCCGAAACAAGTCCAACGCCATTTGTTGTATGATCGACGGTTTCATCGTGAATTACGACAAGTTCACCATCTTTTGATAAGTGGACATCGAGTTCAATTCCGTGAGCGCCAATGCGTTCTGCTTCTTGGAAGGCAATCATCGTATTTTCGGGATGTGTTCCTTTTACTCCGCGGTGAGCGAAAATAAGTGGTTTACTCATGTGAAATTCTCCTTACTATCTCTTTTCTTTCATTATGAAACTGCTTTAGGGAAAATACAATTGAATATGACAAACATTTACAAAAGTCTAACAGTTGCAGAAAAGTTAACGTTAACGTAAAATGTAATAATTAAGTGAAGGGAGGAATAAACATGTATAAAATTGATGAAGTAACAAAGCAAGTCGGTTTAACAAAACGTACACTTCGTTATTATGAGGAAATTGGTTTAATTCATCCCCCTGAACGTAGTGAGGGGAACATTCGCCTGTATACAGACGGGGATATCGCCAGAATTAAAAAAATTGTGGAAGCGAAAGAAGTGTTAGGAATTACGCTTCAAGAGATGCAGCATTTTTTATCGTTAAAAGAAAGAATGGAGCAAAGAAGAAGTAGTGAAAATCCTCGTGACCGTGAAGTGATTCAAGAAATTAAAGAGATGCTTGAACAACAAGTGCAAACGCTAGACGAAAAAATGGAGCAAATGCAACGTGTAAAGGCAGAACTCGAAGATAGTTTACATCGTGCAGTAACATTTTTAGAGAACACAAAAGGAGAGTAATCAAAATGGAGAGCAAACAAAAACTAGGGAGATTGATTACAGTGGTGGCTACCTTCCTTGCCTTTTCGGGTATAGGGGTAGTTGACCCAATTTTGCCAATTATTGCTGAGAAAATCGGTGCAACGCATTGGCAAGTTGAAATGTTATTTACCGCTTATATTTTAACGATGGCAATCATGATGTTACCAGCTGGTATATTTGCATCGAGATTTGGTGATAAACGAATGATGACAATCGGCCTTGCAATTGTGACTGTATTTGCGTTTATATGCGGTATATCGCAAACGATTGCTCAATTATCTCTTTTCCGCGCTGGATGGGGATTAGGAAATGCGATGTTTTTTGCTACAGCAATGACGCTATTAATAGCATTAAGTAAAGAAGTTCATGAAGCAGTAGGATTATACGAAGCAGCTATCGGTTTAGGCATGGCTGGCGGACCATTATTAGGCGGGATATTAGGTGGTCATTCTTGGCGTTATCCGTTTTTCGCGACGAGTATTTTAATTTTCTTAGCATTTATTTTAGTATTCTTTTTTGTAAAAGAACCAGAGCGAAAAGTGAAGCGTAAAGTGGCAGGCGTAGGAGAATTAGTTAACCTGGTGAAGTATAAACCGTTTATGCAAGGTGCGATTTCAGGAATGTTATACTACTACGGATTTTTCGTTGTGTTAGCATATTCACCACTTATTATGCATTTATCAGCTATTCAATTAGGCTTTGTATTTTGCGGATGGGGGCTCGCGTTAGCTTACGGTTCTGCAATTTTAGCACATAAGCTAGAAGGGAAATATGAACCAAAAACATTATTAAAGGGTAGTTTACTCGTATTTGCGATTTTCTTAATTGCACTATTCTTTGTGAAAATTATGTGGTTACAAATTACTCTTATCGTTTTATCAGGATTGGCATCTGGCTTAAACAATGCATTATATACAAGTTATGTAATGGATATTTCACCTTATGAAAGATCTGTTACGTCAGGTGTTTATAACTTTGTTCGTTGGTTAGGTGGTGCGATTGCTCCAATTTTATCAGGAATTATCGGTCATACTGTTTCACCACAAAGTCCGTTTTTAGTAGGTGGAATTGTTGTGTTAGTTGGTTGTATTATGATCCTAATTCCAATTCGTAAACCAGTAGAAATAGAGACAAAAGCCCTTTCTTAAGAAAGGGTTTTCTTTCCTTTTACGGTGCAAACCCTTTCCGCACATATGTTAGAACCCTCTGACTAAAATATATTTTCGGTATTTTTGTACTTTTAACTATACATTTTGGATGTTTTGTTTTATTTTTGTTAGGGGACATTAATGATGTCCCTATTATAAATTTGCATTGAAAGGCGTGATTGTACGATGGAACTATGGTTCACTGAAAAACAAACAAAACATTTTGGGATTACGGCGCGTATTAACCGCACATTACATACGGAGCAAACAGAATTCCAAAAACTAGATATGGTTGAAACGGAAGAGTTCGGAAACATGCTTATTTTAGACGGCATGGTTATGACAACAGAAAAGGACGAGTTCGTTTATCACGAAATGGTAGCGCACGTACCTTTATTTACACATCCAAATCCTGAGAACGTATTAGTTGTTGGCGGCGGCGATGGCGGTGTTATTCGCGAAGTGTTAAAACACCCAAGTGTAAAGAAAGCAACTCTTGTTGAAATCGATGGAAAAGTAATTGAGTACTCTAAACAATACTTACCATCAATCGCAGGTGCATTAGATAATGAGCGTGTAGAAGTAAAAGTAGGAGACGGTTTCCTACACATCGCAGAAAGCGAAAATGAATACGACGTAATTATGGTAGATTCTACTGAGCCAGTAGGGCCAGCAGTAAACTTATTTACGAAAGGTTTCTACGCTGGAATCTCTAAAGCGTTAAAAGAAGATGGTATTTTTGTTGCACAAACGGACAACCCTTGGTTTACACCAGAACTAATTACGACTGTGTTTAAAGATGTAAAAGAGATTTTCCCAATTACTCGTTTATACACAGCTAATATTCCAACATACCCAAGTGGTCTTTGGACGTTCACAATTGGATCTAAAAAACATGATCCACTAGAAGTAAGTGAAGAGCGTTTCCACGAAATCGAAACGAAATACTACACAAAAGAATTACACAATGCAGCATTCGCATTACCGAAATTTGTTGGCGATTTAATTAAGTAAGAGAATTGTATCAAACAAATAAAGTGTAAGTAGCTCATTTAAGGTGTTTGTCCAGAAGACTTGAACATGCTAGCTACTTACACTTCTGTAGAGAAAATCGTCTTCTTGTTGTTAAAAAGAAGACCCGGTAAATCGAGAAAGAGGAGCAATTCGCTCCAAATTTGAGAAATAGTGAAAGGTTGGGATACCTTAAGTTCCACATAAGGAGGAAAAGAATATGCGTTTTGATGAAGCTTATTCAGGTAAAGTATTTATTAAAAGTCATCCAAGTTTTGAAGAGTCAAAGGTAGTTATTTATGGGATGCCTATGGATTGGACAGTAAGTTACCGTCCGGGATCTCGTTTTGGCCCTGCACGTATTCGTGAAGTATCAATCGGTCTTGAAGAATATAGCCCGTATTTAGATCGTGAACTAGAAGAGGTAAAATATTTTGATGCGGGTGATATCCCATTACCATTTGGAAACGCACAACGCAGCTTAGACATGATTGAAGAGTATGTATCAAAACTTTTAGATGCCGATAAGTTTCCACTAGGTCTCGGCGGTGAGCACCTAGTGTCTTGGCCAATTTTTAAGGCAATGGCAAAAAAATATCCGGATTTAGCAATCATCCACATGGATGCTCATACTGATTTACGTGAATCGTATGAAGGGGAGCCTTTATCCCACTCTACACCAATTCGTAAAGTGTGTGATTTAATTGGTCCGGAAAACGTATATTCTTTCGGAATTCGTTCTGGAATGAAGGAAGAATTTGAATGGGCGAAAGAAGTAGGTATGAACTTATACAAATTTGACGTATTAGAACCGTTAAAAGAAGTATTACCGAAACTTGCTGGCCGCCCAGTCTATGTCACAATCGACATTGATGTATTAGACCCAGCTCACGCTCCAGGAACAGGAACGTTAGAAGCTGGCGGTATCACATCTAAAGAATTATTAGATTCCATCGTAGCAATTGCAAATTCAAATATAAATGTAGTTGGAGCAGACTTAGTAGAAGTAGCTCCAGTCTACGACCATAGTGATCAAACATCAGTCGCAGCAAGCAAATTCGTGCGGGAAATGCTGCTCGGTTGGGTGAAATAAAAGTGAAGCCGACTGTTTAGACCCGGTGACTAAGGTTCTTTCCTGCAAAAGGTGCTTTTTACCTTTTGGCAGGGAAGGTTCTTAGACGCAAGGGTCTAGGAGGCGTAACTGGATAAAATAAAAGCGGAAGCGGCTCGCTCAGAATGTGAGGGGGATGGAGCTTCAGACGTAGAGGCGCTTTTTGCCTCGAAGGAAGAAGCGAAGCCACCGATCATTCTAGCCGCTGCAGCTAGATAAAGTAAGAGCCCTCTATATGATTAGAGGGCTCTTACTTTGTCGTTATGTGTCGGTAAGTCGATATATTAAAAAAATCGCTGATATATTTAAAAAACCGCCGATATAATTTCATTTACCGTTACGCAACACAAAAAAGAGCTATTCTCAAACGATGGGAATAGCTCTTTTTTTATGCAACCTTCTCTTCCGAAGTAACTCCGCGAATTTCATCAGCAGAGCGGATTGGATATTTACGGAACACAATAGATCCAATGTATCCGACAATAGTGGTAACGATTCCACATAGTACGGCAGCGATCGTTACTTTTATAACGTCATTAAATCCGAATAGGACAAGAAGACCTGGAATTGGTGATGCTGTTCCTGGTGCATTATTAACAAGTTGGAATAGCGATGTAATAATACCGGCAAGTGCACCGCCAACGAAATTTGTCATATAGATAGGAATTGGATTTGCTGAGACAACATCGGCTTGTGTTAAAGGCTCGATTGCTACAGCAATTGTATCTTTCTTTGAACAAATTTTTAATCGTTTAAAGAAAATAAAGTTCATCGGGGCTGAGGCCGCAACGGCAAGACTACCAATCGCCATTGGTAAACCTGTTAATCCAAGCATTGCAGTTAGTGCCATAGAACTCAGTGGAGAGGTAGAAATAACTGTTATTAATCCACCAAGCATAATACCCATAATGATAGGACTTTCTGTAGTTGCAACTGAAATCATAGAACCGATTTTACCGAGTGTTGCGTTAACGAGCGGATCCATAAGCATTGCCATTCCGCGTGAGATTGGTGCAGCGATAAATAGGATTGCTAAAAATTCCACGCCAGCTGGTAATTTCTTTTCGAGAAATTTCACGACGAAAGCACAAACGTATCCAGCGAAAAATCCTGGTAAAATACCGAATCCACTAGTAGCGATACCAATTAAAACAGCGTATACGGGGGAAACACCGATTGCTAATGCGACTAAAATCGCTGCTGCGACACCGCTCATACTACCGGAAGCTTCTCCTACTGATTGTAAAAAGTCATTATGAAACATTTCTCCACCTATATAACGGTGAAATGCTTCAATAAGAAAACTTGCGATTGCTGCATTAGCTAAAGCACCCATCGCCTTCATTCCATAAGGCGCACGGTAACTAAAAAGTGTAAATAGACAAAGTACAACAAGTAATAGTGCTAAACCTTGCAAGATAGCCATTTGAAAACTGTCTCCTTTGATTTTTGTAATAAAAATTCGTATCATTCAATAATAATATAAAAGTGTATGAAACGGAAAAATTTTTTCTTGGGAACTTGCTGTAAGAAAAAATCCCTTACAATAATGTAAGGAAAGTGTAAGACTTTTAGATAGAGTATAGTATGCTCTTTTCCGTATAATACAAGTATAGATATAATACTAGTGAGAAAGAAGTGCAAACAGGAGGTTCATGTATGAAATTGGTAATTAAAGTTTTAGCTGTATTCGCCATTATTCTAGGTGGAACAGCGTATTATTTGAACACAAAAACAGAAGGTGTACATGCTTTTGTAGACAACTTCTTTTCAAATAAAGAAATACAAGATTATTATGCGGTTATAGATAAAGGTGAGAAAAAAGACGGAGAATACTTGTATACTTTTAAAGGGTATACAGAAGACGGAAAGTTACAGATCATTAAAAGAATGATGAACCGTGAATTGCATACGGGGGCGTTTATAAAAATTTATGCAAAAGGTATGCAAGGAAAAGGATGGGCTGAAATCCCGAAAGAATCTATTCCACAAAAAGCGTTGGAAAAAATAGAAAAACCATAAAAGGAGCGACTCATTCGCTCCTTTTTAGTGCGTTAAAATAGTGATAGATGTTTTTTCCTTGTTAGAAATAATTTTTGCACGTCCACCAATTGGAAAAGTGAAAATCGGGGTTGTATGCCCGAAACTTGCGTTTGCAATGATAGGAATATGTGCAAGTTCAGGTTTTGAAGCAATCATTTCTTGAATGTCTTCTATCGTACATTCTGCACCTTTTTGCATCTTTCCTATAATGATTCCCTTTATGTATTCAAAATCTTGCTGCTGCATAAGGGAATGTAAATAACGATCAAAAGTTTTAAGAGTAGATGTTCCAGTTAAACTATCTTCTTCAATAAATAAAATTTTGTTCTTTAAATTTGGCATATATGGTGTGCCTTGCAGTAAGTTAAATGTGCTCATATTGCCACCGATAATATCTCCCGTAGCTTCTCCTTCCTGAATTGAAACGTATCCTTCATTTTTAATAAATTCTCGATTTTCCTGATCTATATACCAAGAATCATCGCTCCATGTTTCAGATGGCAGGACTTCAATAGGCTCATTAGAAGTTAAGCACTTTAAAAAGTAATCGGTTGTATACTCGAGCCCTTTCTCCATTCCAAAGGAAGAGAAATGGGGTCCTGAATATGTAACGAGACCTGTTTTTGCGTAAATTGCATTATTTAAAGCAGTAATATCTGAATAACCACAGAAAAATTTCGGGTTTTTACGAATTAGATCATAATCGAGATGTTTCAATAAACCATTGGAGTTGTATCCGCCAAGTGTCGTCAAAATAGCTTTTACATTAGGGTCTCCAAATGCTTTATGGAGGTCTTGAATGCGGGAAGAAATAGAAGAGGAAGCAAATCGATCTATCTCATCGGCATATTTTGAGAATGTAACTTGAAAGCCCATGTCGGTTAATCTTTTTATAGCAAATTTTTTATTTTCATTTGAAACAATACTTAAACTACACGATGGTGAAATCACTCGTATTTCATCACCCTTTTTTAACTTTGTTGGTATCACTATATTCACCTCTTTAATTGAAAGAATATTAAGATTTAAAAAATATTTTATCATATGAAATAAAGTAGAAGTGAATTATTTTTTGAAATGGAGTTTTCCTGATTTTTCAGCAGACAGACAGAGTCTTTTTTTGATATGATAGGAAAAGTGATTTATTATAAGTAGTATTTAATATCTATAACATTTGAAAGGTGTGCAAGACGTGGAGAAACAACTTGCAGGCTTGCCGGTACACGTTCATTTCGTAACAGAAATCCGTGAAGGGGCGAGGAAGGAAACCGTTGCTTTTGAAGCAAATGGTCAATACTATGTAAAAGGTCAAGGTACATATGTAACATTCCAGGAGCCGAACGAACAAGGCGAAGTGAAAACAATTATTAAAATTCAAGATGAACAAGTTCTCATTATGCGTTCAGGTGCTGTTTCTATGCGTCAGACGCATGTGAAAGGTGAATGGACAACTGGTACGTATACGAGTGAACTTGGTACGTTTGCATTGCAAACAAAGACTGATAACGTTCTTTTTAAATGGTCGGATGAAAAGAAAAAAGGACAACTCTTCTTAACTTACGCATTGCTTCTAAGTGAACAAGAAGCTGGCAGATATACTATTACAATTAATTTGAAGGAGGCAAAATAATGAATTCCTTAGAACAAGTAAAAGGATTGATTAAAGAAGAAATTCAGGCTGCTGTATTAAAGGCAGAATTAGCGACAGAAGAACAGATTCCAACCGTTGTATTAGAATCTCCAAAAGATAAAACAAATGGTGACTTCTCTACAAATATGGCAATGCAACTTGCACGCGTTGCGAAGAAAGCACCTCGTATGATTGCAGAAGAACTAGTTGCAAACTTCGATAAAGCAAAAGCTTCTATTGAAAAAATCGAAATCGCTGGTCCTGGTTTTATTAACTTCTATATGGATAATAGCTACTTAACAGATTTAATTCCAACAATCGTAAACGCTGGTGAAGCTTACGGTGAAACGAATACTGGTAAAGGTGAAAAAGTACAAGTTGAGTTCGTATCTGCGAATCCAACAGGTGACCTTCACTTAGGGCATGCACGTGGTGCGGCAGTAGGTGATACTTTATGTAACCTATTAGCAAAAGCAGGCTACGATGTATCTCGTGAGTACTACATTAATGATGCTGGTAACCAAATTCATAACTTAGCTCTTTCTGTTGAAGCTCGTTACATGCAAGCTTTAGGCTTAGATAAAGAAATGCCAGAAGACGGTTACCATGGTGCGGATATCATTGGAATCGGTAAACGTTTAGCTGAAGAATTCGGCGATCGTTATGCGAAAGCTGATGAAAAAGAAAGCTATGAATTCTACCGTGAGTACGGTTTAAAATATGAATTAGCAAAACTTCAAAAAGACTTAGAAAGCTTCCGTGTTAAATTTGATGTATGGTTCTCAGAAACATCACTATACAAAAACGGAAAAATCGATCAAGCTCTTGCCGTATTAAAAGAGCGCGAAGAGATCTTTGAAGAAGATGGAGCAACTTGGTTCCGTTCAATGACTTACGGTGACGATAAAAACCGTGTATTAATTAAAAACGATGGTTCTTACACATACTTAACGCCAGATATCGCGTATCACCGTGATAAATTAGAGCGTGGTTTTGATAAGTTAATCAACATTTGGGGTGCTGACCACCACGGTTACATTCCTCGTATGAAGGCTGCTATTCAAGCACTTGGTTACGATAAAGAAACACTTGAAGTAGAAATCATCCAAATGGTACAACTGTATCAAAACGGTGAAAAAATGAAGATGAGTAAGCGTACGGGTAAAGCAGTTACACTTCGTGAGCTTATGGAAGAAGTAGGCGTGGACGCAATGCGTTACTTCTTCGCAATGCGTAGCGGTGATTCTCATTTAGACTTCGATATGGACTTAGCTGTATCAAAATCTAATGAAAACCCAGTATACTATGCACAATATGCTCATGCTCGTGTATGCAGTATCCTTCGTCAAGGTGAAGAGTTAGGATTAGCTACAGGCGGAGATGTGAACTACAAGCTTGTTACTTCTGAGAAAGAAGTAGAGTTACTGAAAAAACTTGGTGAATTCCCAGCTGTAGTTGCGGATGCAGCACAAAAACGTCTGCCACACCGTATTACAAACTATGCATTTGAATTAGCAGCAACATTACACAGCTTCTACAATGCAGAAAAAGTATTAAACCAAGATAACTTAGAATTAAGTAAAGCTCGTTACGAGTTAATGAAGGCAGTACGCACTACACTTCAAAATGCATTAGCAATCGTAGGAGTATCTGCACCAGAAAAAATGTAATGAAGAAAAGCGGAAGCGGCTCGTTTAGAATAGGAGGGGGATGGAGCTCCTGACAGAGAGGCGTACTTTGCCTCGGAGGAAGGCGCGAAGCCACCGAGTATTCTAGCCGCTGGAACTGGACAATAAAGAAAAGCGGAGCCGACTGTTTAGTCCCGAAGGCTAAGGGTCTTTCCCACAGAAGATGCATTTTATCTTCTAGTGGGGAAGGTTCTTAGACAGAAGGGGCTAGGAGGCAGAGCTGGACATAAAGAAAAACGGAAGCGGACTTTCGTTTTTAAATAAAAGGCAATCACACGATGTTGTGATTGCCTTTTTATGTGGAGATAATAAAAAAATAAAATTTTATCAAACAAAAGAGGAATTTGCGTCGTCTTATATAAATGACAGGAGGCGTATGATGGAAGAAAAGATAGAAGAATTAATTGATATATATAAGAAGCAAATATATTCCTTATGCTATAAGTTAGCGAAAACGAAAGAAGATGCGGAAGATATTTTTCAAGAGACGTGGATAAAGGTTTTTTCATCAAGGCACCAACTTTCTTATGTGGATAATTATAAAAAGTGGATTACTACAATTTGCGTTCGTACATTTTATGACTTTTACCGCAAGAAGAAAAGATGGAAAGATCGCGTATTAGATTTATTTCATAAAGAAGATGGTGGAGAAGTAGAGTTTGTAGATGATGTGAATATATCAGAGGAAATCATTCAAAAGGTAGAAGCGGAAATGATATGGGAAGTTATACATTTATTAAATGAAAAATATAAAACGGTACTCGTACTCTATTACTATGAACAATATTCTTACAAGGAAATGAGTGAAATATTAAATATACCGATTGGTACGGTAAAGTATCGGCTTAATTATGGGAAAAAGAAAATGCGAGAACATTTGGAGGGGTTCGTTCATGAAGGAAGATAAATTTGAACAGAAAATAAAGAGCAGTTTAGCAGGAGAGATAATTCCAAGCGAAGAGCTAATCAATAACACGAAGCAGAGTGTGCGAAAGGCTCAGAAGTTAGAGAAGAGGTGGCTAATTAGTATTCATGCCATTTGGATTGTTTTGTTAACAATTGTTATAGAACAATTTATCACTCATTTGGATCATAAAATTCCTATGCTGATAGCAAGTGTGATTATGATGCACGTATACGTTCCGATATATGTTGTAATACAGTCATTTTTAAAGAAGGAGTATAAATTAGATGATAGAGTTCGCTAATCCATTTGTAGTATTTGAGATAGCTGGGATTACAATGTTTTTGGCTTTTATAGCACTTTTAATATGTGTTGCGTCATGGGTATATACAGATGCTAAAGCGCATCAAATGAGCAAAGGATGGAGTATTTTAGCAGTTATATTGCCATTCTTTATTGGGTTTTTATTATATATGGTAAGAAGAAGTAAAAAGAAGGTTGAAGGAGAATGTAAGGTGAATTTTGTTAAAAAACAGAAAGTAACATTAGTTGCGATATTGGCAAGCACAATGTTTGTATTACTTAGTGGTTTTACTTTTGCACAAACGTTAGATGATGCGTGGAGAGCCGGAGATATATATTTAGCAAATGAGAGGCAAGGGAAAACAAGTTACAAGGCAAAATTCTCATCATGGGATATTGCCGGTAAGGATATTGAATTTCAGTATGAAAAGGATACAGAAGTGACATTTTCTTATGAGACAGATGCAAAACGAGGAAACTTATGTTTTAGTGTGTATGAAAGACAAGGAGAAGGTATAAAAGAGTTAAAGGAAATTTGTGAATCGAAAAAAGGTACTTTTACAGTTACTTTAAAAGCAAATGAAGAATATGTATTGAATATAAGCGGATTAAAAGTAAAAGATGGATTTGTAAAAGTGAATTGGGAAGAGAAATAAAAGGGTCCTATAAAGGACCTCTTTTCTATTGAATAGTATAAGTAACAGAAAAACTAACAGGACTATAGTAAACGTAAGGTGCATGAAATTGAACATACATATTGCCATCTGTTTTTGCAGTGAAAATTCGGCCGTAACCATCAGAATAACGTCCAATAAGGTTATGATTTGAGTCATAAACACTGTAACTAGGAGTTTTGCTGTTAGGATGAATTGTTAGTTCTTGTCCTTTTTGAAGGAAAATAGGTTCTTGTTCAGAACTACCTCCAGTTTGCAAAGAATAAAATTTTGTAAAGCTTTGTTCTTGAGCGGCAGCAGCGACTTTTGTTTCAGGAATAAACGCAGTAGCTCCAGTAATTCCTGCTAAAGTTAATGCACCTGCTAAAATCATTTTTTTCATAATAGAAAAAGCCTCCTTATTAGTTGTAATCAGTTTTGTTATAGTTAATATTGTATACGATAATGGGTAGGATAAAATATGCTTTTATGCATATATATTTTTTCTCAATAAAATACCACTGATAAAATCAGTGGTATTTTAAATGATTAAGCAGCTTTCTGTTCAGTTTGAGGAACAGGTTTTTGAAGCGAGTTATAAACTCCTGTTCCGATAACGTCTAATGCCATTCTCATTCGTTCAGGTGAAATGTTTTCTAATACGTTATCTTGAGGTGTATGGTATACCTTCTCAATATGATAGATTAATGGATTCCAACTATCGACACCCATCCAAATGAATAGAGCAGCAGGAATACCAGCTTCAGCAAATGGAACATGATCACTAGAACCGAATTTACCTTGTAGGATGAGGTTATTATTTAGTTGTTTACCTGCTTGCAAGGCAGCGTCTGTTACAAAGTTTGTAGAGCCATCAGGTGTCATAGCATATAAATTCTTTGCTTTATCATAATTTGTTGCAACCATGTCGGCGTTAAAGACACCTAAAATACGGTCGCGTTCTTTTTGGGATAGACTATTCACGTAATAATCCGAACCAAGTAATCCAGTTTCTTCAGAACCAAAGGTAATAAAGCGAATTTCTTTATCAGTTTCTACATTTTGAAAAGCACGAGCTAGTTCTAATACTAATCCAGTTCCAGAAGCATTATCATTTGCGCCAGGTGCTCCGACAACACTATCATAGTGCGAGCTTACAACGACTGCTTTTTCATTACCTGTACTCTTTTTTGGTTTCTTTTTGGCGATAACATTTAGAGATGTTAATTTAGATTCATGTCTCGCTTTTAGGGAAAGAATTGTTGTCCCTTTTTTAGCGATTTCTTCTTTAAATGCATTTCCTTGCGCATAAGCAAGACCAAAGACAGGGATAGATTGCTTTTTCGTTAGGCGGGGATTGAAGGTTTGTCCATAATTTCCGCGCCCGCCAATTAAACTGTATAAAAGAACACCTTTTGCACCTTTGCTAACAGCATTTTCAACTTGTTTATTATAGTCGGTAACTGTCGTTCCTCTTTCAAATAAAACAATTTTACCGTTTACTTCATTTGGAATATCTTCTAATTTTGTCCCACCTTCAACAAAGATAAGGGGAGCTGTAACAGCTTCTGTAGAAATTAGTGCATTAGGAGCAGCACCAGCTTGCCAATTACGTTTTGTTGATAGTGGTGATTCAATGAATCCAACGTATTGATCGGGCACCTGAAATGGTTGATATTCTACGTCATAGCCCATTGATTTAAGCTGCATACCAATGTAACGAGAAGCCCATTCTTCGGATTTTGTTCCACCGGGGCGAGGACCAATTGTTTCAGATAAGAAACGAACATGTTCAATCGCGCGGTTTGGATCAATCTGTTTTGTAATAGATGGAGTTTGTGTAACCTCTGACGTGGAATCCGCTTTTGCTTGCCCAATTGGAGCTAAGCTAACAGCAAGTGATACAGCAAGCAAAGAGCTTACTATTTTTTGTTTCAATGATTTTCTCATTTTTTCCTCTCCTATTCTTCTATTCTCTCTGACTGACAAAAGAAGACGGATAATGACTTTATTTTACCTTCACACCCTTTGTTTTTCAATATTCTGACATTGAGAAATAAAAAACGATATATGCATATTTGCATATTTTTGAGGGAGATATGTATGCTATCATTTTAAACGAAGGTTCGCTTTCTACTCTGAAAGCTCCTACATTGCATGAATCTAGTGTACCCAAACTTTAGATTATGTAGAGGAATGGAACCACTGTAGGGTTTCATTTCTCATGTTTGAATCAGTTGATGGTAATTATGTTTCCGCATTTCATAATTATTATCAGTGATATATGTAAGGCATCCATATGAAAATAAGAGGCTGTTCAAAGGTTTTCCGTACTTTTGGGCAGCCTCACCCCGTTAAAAGGACGATACTTTATGTATCGTCCTTTTTGTATAAAAAAACATCCAATCAATTGAGAGATTGATTGGATGTGAAAAAATTATTAATAATTTTTTTTGCGTTTTGTAGCTAAAATACTTAATAATCCAGCTAGTAGAAGAACAATACCTACTGTTTGTGTAGGGTCTTCTTTATGACCTGTATTTGGAAGGTACTTATCCGTATTTCGATCATCTTGCTGTTTGTTATCTGTTTTATTCGATGTTTCTTCGGAAGTTCCGTTTTCGTGTTTCTCAGATATTTCATTGCTTTTGTTTTCTTCTTTATTTGGAGGAGTAATTGGCTTGTCATCTCCACCTGAAGAAGATTCAATTTTTTTATTTGAAACTGTAATTTGTAGTGGCGTAGCTTGGGCTTTATCAATTGTAAAGTTTATTGGTGATGCATCTAATTGATAGCCTTTAGGAGCCTTTGTTTCTACTAATTGATAATTATCAGGTTTCAAATCATTTACGATTACTTTTCCGTGTTGATCTGTTTTTAAACCTTCTCGGATGACTTTTCCATCTTGGTCTAAAATATTGAAAATGGCACCTTCAAGTGTTCCATGGTGATCAATATCAACTTTAGTTAACTCAATTGAACCTGTTGTTAAACTATTTAAGGCTGTAACAGAGGTAACCTGAGATTGTCCTTTCGTAATTGTGAAAGGAATTGGTTTAACGTTTAAATCATAGCCAGTTGGAGCTTTCGTTTCAATGAACTGATAATCTCCCGGACGTAAATCAGAAACAGAAATCTTCCCATCTTTATCAGTAGTTAAATCAGTGCGAACAATTTTACCTTTCGCATCGATGATGTTAAACACTGCATCAGAAAGTTTTGTATCTGGATTTATATCATCCACTTTTATTAATTCTACAGCACCCTCAGTTAAGCTATTTGTAGCAGTAACTTGGAGCTTTTCTTTTTGGCTTTTCTTAATTGTAAACTTAATAGGTGTACTATCTAATTTATAGTGTTCAGGAGCTTTCGTTTCAATAAACTGATAGTCCCCAGGATGTAAATCAGAAACAGAAATTTTTCCATGTACATCTGTTGTAAGCTCAGTGCGAATGTCGTTACCATTCATATCAGTAATTTTAAATATCGCATCTTTAAGAGCAGTACCATCTACATCATCTACTTTAGAAAGTTCCACAGTGCCTTTCGTTAAGCTATTTGTAGCTGTAACGGAGATAGGATCAGCTTGGCTCTTTGTGATTGTGAATGGAATTGGCTCTTTGTTTAAATCATAGTGTTTCGGAGCCGTTGTCTCGATGAATTGATAATCACCAGGACGTAGGTCAGAAACGCTAATTTTACCTTGTTGATTCGTAACAAGATCTTTGCGAATTACAGTGCCATTCATATCCACAATTTTAAATACTGCGCCTTCAAGAGTAGTGCCATCGACGTCATCCACTTTAGAAAGTTCCACGCCGCCTTTTGTTAAACTATTTTTCATAGTAACGGTAGCAATATCTTTTTGGCTTTTTTTAATTGTAAATATAATTGGTTTTTTGTCTAAATCATAGTGTTCAGGAGCCGTTATTTCAACGAATTGATACGTACCAGGACGTAAGTTTTCGATAACGATTTTACCTTCACTGTTTGTTTTTAAATCTGTTTTAAGTACTTTGCCATCTTGATCTAGTAAATGAAATACCGCATCGGCAAGTTTTGTTTGAGTGTTTAAATCATCAACTTTAAGTAATTCGATACTACCTTGTTTTAAGCTATTTGTAGCAGTTAAAGAAATAACTTTCTTCTGTCCTTTTTCAATAGTGAATTTGATTGGTGTTTCATCTAAAACGTAATGCTTAGGAGCTTTCGTTTCGATGAATTGGTAATCACCAGGACGTAGGTCGTTAATTTCGATTATTCCTTGTTCATTTGTAACAAGGTCTTTATGAACTACATCACCGTTCATATTAACAATTTTAAATACTGCATCTTTAAGAACAGTGCCATCAACATCGTCTACTTTAGAAAGTTTAACTGCACCCTTTGTTAAAGCATTTGTAGCAGTGATATGAAGAGTTTCAGTTTGGCTCTTTTTAATTGTAAATACGATAGGTTTTTTATCTAAATCGTAATGTTCAGGAGCAATTGTTTCAACGAATTGATACGTACCAGGACGTAGATTTTCAACAACAATTTTACCTTCAGCATTTGTTTTTAAGCCTTCTTCAACTAGCTCACCGTCTGCATCTAATAAATTAAATACGGCGTTAGAAAGTTTTGTATTTATATCAATATCGTCAATCTTTGTTAGTTCAACGCTACCTTTTTTTAAAGCATTTTTGCCTGTAACATTGATCTCTTTCGCTTGACTTCTTTCAATTGTAAATGGAATCGTTGTTTCATCTAATACATAGTGCTCAGGAGCTTTTGTTTCAATGAACTGATAGTCTCCAGGGTGTAAATCAGAAACAGAAATTTTTCCGTTTTTATCAGTAACAAGATTCGTATGAACTTCCTTACCATTCATATCAACAATCTTAAAGATTGCACCTTCAAGCATCGTACGATCGATGTCATCAATTTTTGTTAATGTTACCGCACCTTTCTTTAAACTGTTAGTAGCAGTAACAGTAATATTCTCTTTTTGACTTTTTTCGATAGTGAACGGAATAGGATCTTTGCTTAAGGTATAGTCTTTTGGAGCTTTTACTTCAATAAATTGATAGTCTCCAGGACGTAAATCAGAAGCAGTAATTTTACCGTTTTTATCAGTCGTTAAACCTTTTCTAATTACCTTTTTAGTATCATGAGCGTCAACGATTATAAATTCTGCACCTTCAAGAGTAGTGCCATCAACATCATCAACTTTTGTTAAAGTGACGCCACCTGTAAGTAAACTATTTTTTACAGTAACAGGGATAGGAAGATCTTCCTTACTACCTTTTTTAATTGTGAACTTAATAGGTGTTTTGTCTAATTTATAATGTTCAGGGGCTTTTGTTTCGATAAATTGATAATCCCCTGGTGCTAAATCAGGAATAACTAATACTCCGTGATCATCTGTTGTTAAATCTTTCATAATTTCTTTGCCAGTTGCGTCTTGCAATGTGAATACAGCGCCGGCAAGAGCTTTACTACTTTCCACATCATCTTCTTTAATAAGTTTAACTTTTCCTTTCGTTAAACTATTTTTAAATGTAAGTGGAAGGAGTTTTTGTTGTCCTTTTTCGATTGTAAATTCAATTGGTTCTACATTTACATCGTAATAAGTTGGAGCCTTTGTTTCGATAAGTTTATAGTTACCAGGACGTAAGTCATCTACAACTAGCATTCCTTTACTATTCGTAACAAGGTCCGTACGAACATCTTCATTAGTATCTCTATTAACGATTTTAAATACTGCACCTTCAAGTGTTTCCTTTTCATCTGCAGCATTCACTTTTGTTAACTCAATACCGCCTTTTGTTAAGCTGTTTTTAGCGGTAACAGTAGCCTGAGTTGTTTGACTTTCTGTAATCGTAAATTTAATTGGTTTTGTATTTTTGTCGTAATACTTCGGTGCTGTTACTTCGATAAATTTATAATCGCCAGGGCGTAAGCCAGTAGCAATAGCTTTACCATCCGCACCAGTTTTTATATTTTCGCGAATGACTTTCTTTTCATCATTTGCATCAACAATTTTAAATACAGCACCTTCAAGAGCTGTACCATCGACATCATCAACTTTTGTTAATTCAACATCTCCTGGTTTTAAAGCATTTTCAGCTTTCACAAGTAGAGTTTCTTTCTGACTTCTATCGATTGTAAATTCAATAGGTTCTGCTCGTAAAACGTAATGTTCAGGAGCTGCTATTTCAATAAATTTATACGTACCAGGACGTAGGTTACTAACTTTAACTTTACCGTGTTTATCAGTAGTTAAGTTAGTGTGAGGGGAAACGTCATTATTATTGGTATCGACAAGCTTGAATACAGCACCTTCAAGTGGTTTTTTCTCACCAAACTCATCAACTTTTAATAATTCAACTTCGCCCGTTTTTAAGCTGTTATTTGCCGTAACAGTAGCAAGAGCTTGTTGGCTTTTATCAATTGTAAACTCGATAGGGTTTGTACTTAACGTATAATCCTTAGGAGCTTCTGTTTCGATAAATTTATAAACACCAGGCTCTAGATCTTTAACGGTAACTTTTCCATCTGAACCTGTTTTTATATTTTCACGAATTACTTGTTTCTCGTCATTCGCATCGACAATTTTAAATACAGCACCTTCAAGGGCAGTGCCATCGACATCATCGAATTTCGTTAAAGTGACACCACCTTTAATGAGGTGATTTGTCGCGGTAACAGTAAGTGCTTTCTGTTGGCTTTTTTCAATTGTAAATTTAAGCGGTTTTTTATCTATTTCATAATGTTCAGGTGCTTTCTCTTCAACAAATTGGTACTCTCCAGGAAGTAAATTTTTCGCTTCGATTTGTCCGTTACCATTTGTCGTTAATTTGGTATAACCAGGAATTCTTTTGTTATTTTGGTCCCGTACACTAAATACAGCACCCTCTAAAGGATTACCCTCTTTATCAACTTTTGTTAGGATAGCTGAGCCTCTAATTAAGCTGTTTTGGGCCGTTTTATTAATTACTGTTGTTTGATCTTCCTCGATTGTAAATTCAATAAGTCGATCATCTAATTGATAATGCTCAGGAGCCTTTATTTCTTTTAAGTAGTAAGTTCCTGGTTTTAAATTATCTACAGTAATTTGTCCTTTATCATTTGTTGTTAATTTTTCGTGTTCTGAAATTATTTTTTTGTCTTTATCAAGTAGTGTGAAAACGGCACCTTGCAGTGTGACATTTTTATTCAGGTCATCAGACTTTGTTAAAACTACTTTACCGACAAATTTCTTATTTGCAAGTTTATATGTTGTAGTCTCTTGTGTACCAAGTTCAACAATTTTCCCTTGTTTTAAATCCCAGCTAATTACATAGCCTTCAGGAGCCTTTGTTTCTTTTAATAAATATTTATCGCGTTTTAAATTATTAAATTTAGCGATACCGTCTTTGTCTGTTGTAATTTTACGGATAACAGTTTTACCTGTACGATCGTATAAAGTAAATTCTGCCCCAGCTAATAGTGCGTTCTTATTGTCGTTATCTACCTTTATAATTTCAAGGTTTCCACGGCCTTTAGTAGCAGATCCTCCGCCTGAACCAGAAGACATTCTCACTTCAATCGTTTCAGTAGTTTCTGTGTTTTTAACTGTCAACTTATTGCCTGTGATTTTCGCTTTATTACTTACTTTTTCTTTATCATCTGCATTAATAAGTGAGCGATATTCTAAAATATAAGCTCGATCAATTTTTTTCAAGAAGGCAATTTCGAAATGTTGCTTTCCGGTATTATTGTCTGTTGTTATTTTGAGTTTATAGTCTGTTCCTTCTTTTAATTCGTTTACTGTATCTTTTGTTAAATTTCCATATGGATCAACAATTGTAGGATATAAGTGGAATGAATCTTCCACAATTACCTGGTTTTCGGTTGGGTCATCTGTTACAACGGCATCTGCAATGGTTGATTGGCTTTCGTTAATTGCAATACTCCAATTAATATAGTTGTCGTCTTGCACAGCTTTTTTAGTAACGAAGCTGCCACCTTTATTTACTTGAGTGTCACCTGTAAGGGTGTTTACGATTTTAGAGCCATCTTTTAAATCTGCCTCGTTTTTGTAGGTGCCTTGGATAAGTTCACCATCAAGGCTTGTTTTAAAGATAATATAGTAAGGTGAATTAATTGATTGTTTGAAATGAACCTTTAGGGTGTTTTTATTTTCCTCTGTAGGTTCTTCAAGTTCATATTTCTCAGTTGGTACAGCATTACCAGGTTGTGCATTATCAGGATTTCCATTTAAAATCATATCGCGCACTTCAATGGATCCAGGCACTAACTTTTGTTTATCTTGTATGACGTCTATAACATAAGGATCTTTAATCTCAACATTATTATAGTTAAAGCCTATTATCCAAGTAATTTCCTTCGTTTGGGCGTTATAAGAACCGTATTTATAACCATTTGCCTTTGTGAAAGTATCAGGATCGAAATTAGCTTCAACTTTATTTGATTGTGGATTAGAATCCGTATCTATCCAAGAAAGGTTACCTGTATTTTTAAATGAAGTTTTACCACTTTCTAGCTTTGTATAATCAAAGTCTGTCGTATATTTTACGACTAATGTCTTTGTCATATTAGACTGATACGTACCTATAAGAGTGATTTTGAAGCCTTTATCTGTTACATCTAAAACATAGTCAGTCCCAGCTTGAAGGGTATAATTTCCGTCTTTAATTTCTAGTTTCTTATCTTTTAATTGTAATCCACCATGATCAAAGGTGTCCGTAATAATCGCGTTGTTTAATGGATAGTTGTTATTATTTACTATAATTGTCCAAGTTGTTGTTTTGTCTTTATAATTTGTTTCAGCTTTATTATTAAATTTAATAATATTTTGCTGCTTGAAGCTAGCTTCATTTTCTTTACTTGAATCATTATCAGCTGTAACTTTATTTTTTACTTTTCCATCTTCTATAACTTTATTAGTTGGCTTGGTTTTATAGGTAATCACATAAGCACTATTAATATCATCATTAAACTGTAAATCGAATCCATTCTTCTTGTTACTTACAGTGTAATTATTAACAGCGTCCCCTGTTACAAGCGTTCCTTTTTCATTATATGAAGCGTTTTTTACAACAATAGAATTTGCATCTAGTTCGTGTGTATCGTCAAAAATATCTTTTAAAATCGCATCTGCTTTTTTGATCTCTCTTTGATCACCATTGTAAGTAATTGTCCACTCAATTGTTTGCGTCTTTGGATCATATTTACTTGTTTTATTTAAGTGTGTACCACGAGAAACCGTTACAGTAGAGCTTGCGTTTTGTTGCTTTTGATTATCACTCGTTATCGTAACGTTATTTCGGAAACTTTTAATATTTTCATCAGTAATTTTTGTGGTATATTCGATTTGATATGCTTTATTGATAGAATCTTTGAAAGCAATCTCCAATTTTGAACCATCTGATGAAATAATATTGTAATCTGTTGGCTCAGCTTCTGCACCACGCGTTACATTCCCATTAACATCAACTTCTAAATAATAAACTTTAATAGAATCTTTATTTAAGTTTGTACCTTGTGGAATGTTATCTTTAAAAATAGCGTTTTTAAGGGTGTCTTGCGTTTTGTTCATCTCTACTTTCCAATTAATTTCATTTGTATTAATTGGTCTATCAGGTAATCCTTTTTTATTCGTAGCTGTTTGTACATTAGGCTTAAAGTCAACTGTAATAGAAACATCCTTATCTTTAATCGGGAAAGGAATTTCTTGTGTTGTTGTACCTTTAATTTCAGCTTTATTAAATTCTGTCTTTAATTGTAGGTTACCAGCAACATCTGGATGCTCTTCAACATAATCGTTGAATGTCATCGTGACTTTTCCATCTTTTGTAACAGTAAAATTACCAATTTGATGGTTTTCACTATCATATAAAGGACTGTTAATTGTATTGTAAATCTTAAAATGTTTAGGAAGATCAAAAATATAGTAATCTCCATTTTTCACATTCATTGATTTTAAAAGTTCCCATGTAAACTCAATATTGGCAGGGGAATCTGTACTTGGACGGTTATCCTCTGTAAATGGTTTTCCGTCTTTATCCGTCAACTTTACACCGGTTAAAATGTTTGTTGTTATTTGCTTTGGACCTGAATTTGTATTCTCAGCAGGGTCGCTTGATAGCTTTTGTTCTGGATTGTCAGTAGCAATTTTAGCTGCTGGGTTTTGTTCCAGATTATCAGTGGCAGTTTTAGCTGCTGGGTTTTGTTCCGGATTATCAGTGGCAGTTTTAGCTGCTGGGTTTTGTTCCGGATTATCAGTAACAGTTTCAGTTGCTGGGTTTTGTTCCGGATTATCGGTAACAGTTTTAGTTGCTGGGTTTTGTTCCGGATTATCAGTAACAGTTTTAGTTGCTGGATCTTGCTCCGGATTGTCAGTAACAGGTTTAGCTACTGGATCTTGCGCTTGTTTATTAGTATCCTGTTTGGTGCCATCTTCTTTAGAGTTTTCTACTTGAACGGGAACTGATATAGGCTGAACCATTGTTCCTAAAGGAAAAGCGATTTGAACTGATTTTTCCCCAGGTTTTAAAGTTGAGTTAAACACAGTATCAAATTTAATTTTTCCTTTAGCGTCTTTCAAATTTTCTACTTGATCATTAAATATTAATTTTAATTTATTATCTTTAGCTGTTATAAAATATTGACCAATATTTTTTTGATCTGTTACTAAATCCCCTTGCAAATCTTTAGATACTTTTAATGCAAGTGGTATTTGAACTACTGCTGTATCATTTGCGTGTGCAACTTGTCGATCCTTTATTGACCAAGCGTATTCTACTTGAATGGTTGATCCTATCTTTATTAAATTGTTAGGATTTTTTGCTTCGTCAATAATATGATTCGTTGCATCTTTCATTTCAACAGTGTCAAATAAGGAATCTCCTGTTAAGGTTTCCGCTTTTACTTGATTGTATGGAAAACTAGCAAGTTGCGAAAATAGTACGAATACAATTAAACATACATTGAAAAGTTTTTTCATTTTTCCTCCTCTGAACATTCATTTGTCCATTGGGGACTTATTCCACATGAACAAATGGAATATTAAAAGTATTTGTTAAGCTATTTACTTTTTGCTTTTTGCTATCCCTCCATTTCTATACACGTTCTCAGACAAACAGAATTATGTTCAAAGTAAAATTGTTTAACGTAAAACAAAATGTATATTTACACAGTTCTATGGAAATATACACAATTCGACAAAAAAAGTCGAAAAAAATACTGATATAAAGAATGATATCAGACCTTTATATGCGAGATAGTTTTCATGTATATCTAGTAAAAAAGAATGGTTATAAAGGTAAGTTTTACGATACATACTAACCAATGTAGTGTATCCCTTTGTGAAGGCTTATTTTTGCCTTAAAGTTATGTGGAAATAAAAATCTAGATAGGGTTGGTTTTGGTCAGAATGAAGACAATATGTACTTTGAAAATAGTCATCTATTTTGTCTAAAGAGAGTTGTGCGATTAGTGGACCGAAGTTGAAAGATGATAGTTTCTTACATTGTTAGATAAATATAAGGATTACAGAATATTCGACTAATACGTTACTGCGGTCATTTTTGAGACTGTTTAAACAATAAGAAAGAAGGTGTTTTACTCCTTAGTTACAATATCTTTTTAATAAAGATAAGCTTAAGTAACCTTCGCTAAAGATTATATACTTAAATGATAAAGAGTTCAACAATAGTTCACATATTTTCCCAAAAATAAAAACGGCTATTTTATGTGGAATAAATCTACAAAACAGCCGTTTTTGATATTAGATTTCTGTTAAAATTATTGGTTCGCCGCGCGTTACGACAACGGTATGTTCACATTGTGCAACAAGACTTTTATCAGGTGTAACGAATGTCCAACCGTCGTCACCACGTTCAATAATATGATCAGCTTTCATAGAGATGAACGGTTCTACAGCGATAACAAGACCGTCTTTTAGAAGCGCATTATCCATTGGATCATAGTAACTTAAAATGTGATTTGGTGCTTCATGTAAGCTAAGACCAATGCCGTGACCAGTTAAGTTTTGAATAACATTGTATCCACTTTTATGTGCGAAGTTTGAAACAGCACGACCAATTTGATTTTGTTTTGAGCCAGCTCTAACCTTTTTCATTGCTGCCCAAAATGCATCTACCGCTGCTTGGCAAAGTTTTTCTTTTGCCTCGTCTTCTCCAAGAACAAATGAAATGCCTGTATCTGCATAATAGCCATCAAGTGCAGCAGATACATCGACGTTTACTAAGTCGCCTTCTTTTAATACACGATCTCCTGGAATACCATGAGCAACTTCTTCATTTACACTAATGCAAGTTACACCTGGAAAATCATATTCTTTTTCAGGTGCAGAAATAGCACCATGCTCATCTAATACTTTTTTACCGATCAAATCAAGCTCTTTCGTTGTCATACCTGGCTTCGCTTGTTTTTTCATTTCTTCACGTGCAAGCGCAACGATGCGGCCGATTTTTCGTAAGCCTTCTAAATCTTGTTCATTACGAATAATCATGAAAACCACTGTCCTTCCTCGAATATATATCTTATCCGATTGTATCATGTTTATTTTCGTCCTGCTACTCGCTTGCGGTATGCAGGTTGATTCCTCTCATAAAGAATACATGACAATTGTCATATCGATGTCATGACGCATCATACTGTTTCCTAAGTTTTCCAAGTAATACAATGTAAATATAAGAAACAGCGGGGGTGGAGAGATGGAAAAGATTATTGAAGTAAATGATGTTTCTAAAACATTTAAACATAAAAACGCAGTAAATAATGTTTCATTTCATGTAAATAAAGGGGAAATAGTAGCGTTGCTTGGTCCGAATGGTGCTGGGAAAACAACGACGATGTCGATGATGCTTGGATTAAAGGAACCAACGGAAGGTAAGGTCTCTATATTTGGAAAGAGTCCAAAGCATAGAGATGTTCGTAATAGCCTCGGTGCGATGCTGCAAGAAGTAAGTGTCATTGATAGTATTACGGTGGAAGAGGCAATTGAGTTATTCCGTAGTTATTATACGAATCCTATAGAGAAAGAGACGTTACTGCAGTTATCAAATTTAGAATCAGAGCGAAAGCAAAGATGTGAGAAATTATCAGGTGGGCAAAAAAGAAGGTTAAACTTTGCGCTTGCACTTGCGGGAAATCCGGATTTGTTATTTTTAGATGAGCCGACAGTCGGAATGGATATTACGTCTCGAAGAACGTTTTGGGAAACGATTCGAAAGTTAGCAAGTGAAGGGAAAACGATTATTTTAACGACGCATTATTTAGAAGAAGCAGATGCTTTAGCAAATCGTATCTTATTATTTGCGAACGGAAAGATTATCGCAGATGGTACACCAGACGAAATGAAAGCAACGATTTCGAGAAAAACAATCACATTTTACTCAAAGGAAAGCATTCCTACAAAATTACTAAAGGAATTACCAAAAGTAATAGAAGTAAAGTCAAACGAAGGACGCTTCATTTTAACAACGGAGGATACGGATGCAACTTTAAAAGCCATTTATCAAAGGAGTTTACCTGTAACAGATGTTTCAGTTGAACGTGGAAGTCTTGATGAGGCATTTGAACAATTCGTTGCAAATCAGAAGGAGGAAATCGCATGAGAGCGTTATGGATGCAGTGCAAAATAGAAATTTTACGTACATTCCGCAATAAATTATTTATCTTTTTCTCATTATTAATGCCTGTTATGTTTTACTACATTTTCACAAATGTTGTTCAAGTACCACAAAACGGAGATGCGTGGAAAGCACATTATTTAATTTCGATGGCAACTTTCAGTATTGTAGGGACTGCACTCTTTAGTTTCGGTGTAAGACTTTCTCAGGAAAAAGGGCAAGGATGGACACATCTTCTAAAAATTACACCGCTTCCAGAGGGAGCATATTTAACAGCAAAAATTATCGCTCAAACAGTAGTAAATGCTTTTTCAATATTGGTTATCTTTATTGCAGGGATACTAATTAATCATGTTGAGTTAACGGTAGGGCAATGGATTGGTGCGGGGTTATGGTTATTGTTAGGGGTAACACCATTTTTAGCGTTAGGAACAGTAATAGGTTCCATTAAAAAGGCGGACGCAGCTGCTGGCTTAGCAAATATTTTAAATATGAGTTTAGCCATAGTTGGCGGGTTATGGATGCCGATTGAAGTATTCCCCAAAATATTAAGAACGATTGGTGAATGGACACCAACATACCATTTCGGAAGTGGTGCGTGGGATATTGTAGCTGGAAAATCAATTGGATGGGAAAATATCGCGGTATTAGGAGGTTATTTCCTTATATTTGTTGTAGTATCAATATATATAAGAAAAAGACAGGAAGCGGTATAAATGATAGAGAAGAAGAGGATTGAGATTTTTCCGAAACATATGGGATTCTTTCCGTACATGTGGTTTGTTTATCTATTATTTCCAATTTATCACTTAGCACAAGCATCAGGATGGAAGCTTGTGCTAGGGAGTGGTATGTTGATACTCTTTATTATCACATACCGTCAGCTTTATTTTGTTCAGAAGACGTTTATTTTATGGGCATGCATTCAAATGATACTCATCTTTTTATTTGCTTTATTTTATAATCCTTTTATGATATTTTTTGGCTTTTTCACAGCAAGTGCGATGGGATTTGCGCCAAATAAGAAAGTATTTCGAGTGCTGTTATGCTCGTTAGTTATAATGCTTGGAGCATTTTTATTTGTAAATATGAATCAACTAACACCAACAAGTTTAGTAAATATCGTCCCGATGTTTATTTTAATGCTTCTTACGCCATTTGGTATGCGTAATTTTAATCAGAAAAAGATGTTAAGAAATCAATTAGATGAGGCGAACGAGCAAATTAAAGACTTAGTAAAACGTGAAGAACGGCAGCGGATTGCAAGAGATCTTCATGACACATTAGGGCATACGTTATCTCTTATTACTTTGAAAAGCCAGCTTGTAGAGAAGTTAATCGTAAAAAATCCAGAGCGTGCAAGTGCGGAAGCGAAGGAAATTACACAAACGTCTCGTACAGCCTTAAAACAGCTGAGAGAATTAATTTCTGATATGCGTATGATTACGGTAGAAGAAGAGCTAGAGCAAATAAAAGCGATCTTACAAGCAGCTAATATTAAATTAGAAGTGAGGCAAGAAGCAAGATCGAGCTCGTTATCACCAATTGAACAAAATATTGTCGGGATGTGTTTACGTGAGGCCGTTACAAATGTTGTAAAACATAGTAAGGCGACGCGGTGCGCAGTTTCTGTATTAGAATCGCAAGGTGAGCTGATTTTGAAAGTAGAAGATAACGGAATCGGTTTAACAGATCAAAATCATGATGGAAATGGTATTCGCGGCATGAAAGAACGAATTGCTCTTATTGATGGATTTGTTGAACTAGGTACAATCAATCCAGGGACGTTGTTAACAGTAAAAGTTCCAGTTGTTATTAGAACAGGAAAAGATGAGGTGAGGGCATGATCCGAATTATTATTGCAGAAGATCAGCGGATGCTTCGTGGTGCGTTAGGGGCTCTGCTTGATCTAGAAGATGATATCGAGGTAATTGGACAAGCGGCAAACGGGGAAGAGGCGCTAAAATTAATTGAATCGTTAAAACCGGATATAAGTATCATGGATATTGAAATGCCGATTCAAAGTGGATTAGATGTTGCTGAAGCGTTAAAGAAAGAAAAATCATCATGCAAAGTAATGATTTTAACAACATTTGCACGGCCGGGATATTTTGAAAGAGCAATGAAAGCTGGTGTGCACGGCTATTTATTAAAGGATAGCCCAAGTGAAGATTTAGCTGCAGCAATTCGTAATGTAATGAAGGGGAAACGAGAGGTCTCCCAAGATTTAATGTTTGGCTTATGGCAGGAGCAAAATCCGTTGTCAGATCGCGAAAAGGAAGTATTGTTGCTTGCGAAAGAAGGAAAGACAGCAAACGAAATTGCGAAGGCACTTTATCTTTCACCGGGTACAGTACGTAATTATATTTCTGAAGTATTAGCGAAGCTTGATGCGAAAAATAGAATTGAAGCAATTACAATTGCGGAAGAAAAGGGATGGATATGAAAAGAAGTTTACCTATGATTGGTAAACTTCTTTTTTTATTATTGTACCGCTATTACTTTATTTATTTTTTGTAACGGTTTGTAACCGTGTGCTTCAAATGCCTTTGCAAATTCATTTGATACGGCAGTGCCATATAAATCTTTTGCAGCTTGTACGATGTGAGATTGAAGTGATTCAAAGTCTTCAGCGGAAGTTGCATAATTTTGCAATGCACGCATAACAACTTTACTGACTTTTTCATTGCCTTGTTTTTGGACAGCAATACCGTTATATGTTTTACCTTCAGCTAATTGATATAATACGTGACTGATAATACCAGAATTCACGTGTGATTCTTGATTATTACCATCGTTATAGAAATCTTGTAAATTTGTATATAGTTTATGACCGCCGTCACCAATTTCCCTTGGGATATCACGAATTGTTAGGCCACCTAATGTATCGCCCATAATCCAGTTTCCTTTATCTTTCTTTACGTAATATTCGATTTGTGTACCCCAGAAATCCGCTACTCCCTCGTTTAGTGCAGATGTTTCAGCACTTGGATATCTCACGACTTTATTTTTCGTCGTGCCACTAAATACAGCATGTCCAAATTCATGAGCTGTTACATCAAGAGCGGATGTTAGTTTTCCGTCTAAACCATCACCAAATACAATTTGGTTCCAAGCGGGATGCCAAAATGCATTTACATAGTCTTCTTTTACACCATCACTAACTTTAGTAGAATCAAAACCGTGTACACTAGCAACAACTTTTGAATCTTTATTGTCGTAACTTTTTAGATTATGTTCTTTCTTAAAGTAATCGTAAATATCACTCATGTTCTTCATAGCGCCCGCGGCTTCTTTATCTGCAAAACTAGGAGTACTACTTGAAATTAGTGTCCCTGGATAACCAGCTTGACTATATCCCCCGAGGGAATCAGCGTAGTTTGCATTATAAATATAAATACCATTTCCGCGTGATAAATCCGCTAAATAAAATTTTCCATCAGTTCCTTTGGCAATATTGAAAGAGATGTTTTCTTGAAGTGCATTTTTCCCAGTTCCTTGCTCACTTGCAGGGGATAATCTAGGTGATGTTACTTGATTTATAGTCTTATTCTCTTTGTTTTTAATGAATTTTTCTTGAAAAAGTACTTCGCCAGTTTTTAAATCAACGATAGCATTGCCGTTTATAATTTGTTCATTGTTTTCATAAGTAAATGTAATAACAGTTGCGAATGTATAATAGCCATCTTTTTTCTTATAAACAACGGTTTCGTTAGAGAATTCTGTCTCAACTGCATCACTTGGAATTTGAACTATATCGCGTAATTTAGATTTTACTTCATTTTTCGACAAAAAATTTGTTATAGTAAGATTAGGTTGTTGATTTAAATTTTGAACAACTTTACCACTAACAGTTGTGATTACTCCATTTTTATCTACTTTTACAATAAGATCTTGGCCATATACTTTATAGTTTTTATATGTTTGTGCAAGGCGAACTTCGGTTTGATTTTCTTTGGTTTCTTTATTTGTAGGTTGGAAATCTACATTTTTTTCAGTAGTGACTTGTTCTTGTTGAGCTTTAGCCCCGTTTACCTCACCTTTTAAATACTTTTTCGCAATATTTTCTTTCGTATCATTTTGAGGTTCTGTTAATTTTCCAATTGTTAAACCTGGCTGAGCAATTTCAACTTTGACTTCATTTTTATCTAATTCTTGGGCATGAATAGCTTCTGTTGATAAAGGGCAAAGAAGACCGAATGTAACGAAAGCACTAGCAAGTTTTCTATAATTCATCTATAACACTCCTAATCTATTATTGTATGTGAGATGAATTGTATGAAAAATTTGCCGAATTATATATATATTATGCATTATTTCATATCAAAAATTGTCGAATTCACATTATTGTAGTGGTATGACAACTTAAAAACTAGATTGTTATAATGGGATGGTGAGTAAGTATGCACGCAGAAAAATTAGGAAGTGAAATTAAGAAAATTAGGGTGATGAGAGGATTAACACAAAAACAGTTATCCGAGAACATATGTCATCAATCGGAAGTAAGTCGAATTGAATCGGGCGCGGTATACCCAAGTATGGATATATTGCAAGGTATTGCAGCAAAATTACAAGTTCCCATTATTCATTTTTATGAGGTACTTATTTATTCTGATATTGAGAGGAATAAGCAGTTAAAAGATCAAATTATTCTGCTTTGTAAGCAAAAAAAATATAAAGAAATTTATAATAGAGTATGCAATGAATTGAAAAAGGAAGAATATCATCCCGAGCTTCAGCAATTTCTTCAATGGCAATATTATGTAGCTGCTTACGTATTGAAAAAAATCGATTACGAATATTGCATTTTAGAATTAAAGAAATTGCTCAATCAACAACTGGTAGGAATAGATGTATATCAGAACCTTTATATTGAAAACGCAATTGCAAACATTTATGCTGAAAACGGCTATTTGAAGCAGGGTATTGATTTGTTTGAAAATATATTAAAACAACTAGAGGCATTGCATGATAATAAAGAGTTTGATGTGAAGGTGAGACATAATCATGCAAAAGCATTATACATAGACAATCAATACGAAGAAGCGCTTTGTCACGCAAATAAAGCCATTGACCTATCGTGTCGAATTAACAGTATGACATTGATTGGACAGTTATACTTTCGAAAAGGTGAATGCCTAGCAAAACTTGGGTGTGATAGAGCAGAAATTGAAGATGCTTACGAAAAAGCATGCTTCTTTTTTGATATATTAGGAAACCATGAATTAAAAGAATCACTTATAAAAAAAATGAAGAAATAAAAAAGACATAAAGAACAAATATGCATAATTGCATAAAGTCTGGATAATTTTTCATGATATATTTAAAGAAAAAATGCGGGTGATGGAATATGAAAAAACTACTTATTGGTAGTTTACTAACGTTAGCGATGGCATGGGGTATTTCATTAGGAGATACAGCATTAGAGAAAAACCAAATAATTTCTCATAATAATCAAGAGATACAATTAGCTAATGAAGTACCTTTTGAGTTCTAAAAAACAACCGTCTTACTTAGACGGTTGTTTTTTTATGGAGTAACATCCAAACATCTTTACTAGAAACAGGTTTGCTAATAAAGAATCCTTGAATGTGATCACAATTTTGTTTATGTAAAAATTCCCATTCTTCTTCCGTTTCTACACCTTCTGCAATCACTTTTAAATTTAGTTCTTTTGATAGTGTAATAATGGAAGAGACAATTGCTTCTTCTAAAGGGCTAGTTGTAATTCCACAAATAAACTCTCGAGCGATTTTTAATGTGTTGATTGGATATTTTGTTAAATAAGCTAAAGAACTATAACCAGTTCCAAAGTCGTCGATTGAAATTTGAATACCGAGATTTTGAAGTTGTTCTAGTTTTGCAACTACAGATTGATTTTGATTAATCGCGATGCTTTCCGTAATTTCAATATCTAGTGCTTCTGGTTTTAGTTCTGTTTCTTCCAACACCTTTGAAATAGTTGGGATTAAATCTGCATGGTTAAATTGAACAACAGATAAATTTACACCAACTTTTAAGTGAGAAAAACCTTGATTATGCCATCTTTTTGCCTCTAAACAGGCAGTACGTAAAATCCAATTGCCAAGTTCAATAATAAAACCAGTTTCCTCTGCTAGAGGGATAAATTGGGCAGGAGATACGATACCGAGTTTTGGATGCTTCCAACGTATTAATGCTTCAAAACCGATAATTTGTTTTGTTTTTGTGCTTACTTGTGGTTGGTATTCAAGGAAAAATTCATTTTGTTGTAATGCTTTTGAAAGTTCACCTTCTAAGAATTGAATTTCATTTTGAGCGATACTCATTTCTTTTGAGAAGAAAACAAATCTGTTTTTTCCATTTGCTTTCGCACGGTACATAGCCATATCAGCATTTTTCATTAATTCATTTACATCAGTTCCATAATCAGGGTACATCGCAATTCCGATACTTGGTGTAATAGAGAGTTCTTCGCCTTGAATGAAGAATGGTTTGTTTAAAATAGTTAAAATCTGTTCAGCTATAAAAATTGCACTTTTTTCTGAGTACATTTCTGGTAATAGAATTGTAAACTCATCTCCACCTTGGCGAGCGACGATATCTTTTGAACGCAAGCAACCGCGTAATCTTTTTGCTACTTCAATTAATAATAAATCTCCGACGTCATGACCAAGTCTATCGTTAATTTTTTTAAATCGATCTAAATCAAGGAATATGACGGCGACATCATTTGCGTTAGTTTGAGCTGTATTTAAAATGGCTTTTAAATCTTTTTCGAACTTTCGGCGATTTGGTAATCCAGTAAGTGCATCGTGAAAGGCTAAATGCTCTACTTGTTTTTGTTTTTCGTATAAAGTGGTAATATCACGCGCTATCCCAAACATTCCGACCACTTCTTTGTTTATAAAAGTAGGGATAAGTGTAATATGAAGATAATAATAATAGCCTTCTTGTTCTTTTGTACGAACTTCTAACGTTTGTGGCCTACCTTCCTTTGTAATTTGTAAAGCCTTCTTTAGTAGTTCGTGGTCTTTTGAATCAATGAAGTGTACCAGAGAATAGCTTGCCACTTCGCAATAATAGGCAGTAAATAAGCTTTCGCAAGCCTTATTAGATTGTTGAAAAATGCCATTCATATTTAAAGAGAAAACGGCATCGGGATGATCTTCGAATAAAGATTTATAGCGTTGTTCACTTTTTGATAATGCAAATGCACCTTCTTCAACTTCGTCCTCTAGTTGTGTAGTCAACTGTTCGTATGTAAGGATTAGTGCTTGATTATCTTTCCACATGTAAAGTTGCCGCAAGAATAACAAAATAAGTGATAATACGAGACCAATTAACATAAATTTATCATCCCAAGGTTGAATGATAATAAAGGAAAAAGTAATAATTATACTAAAATAAGGTAGTATAAAACGTACATAATCGAATCGATAATATTTTGCTTTCGTTTCATGTTGCATTGGTTTATCCAAGATATATAGTATGGAAGAAAGTCCAATTAATAAAATAGAAGCAGTGTGTATTAAATAATTAAATTCAGGAGAAGTTTTCATCCCAAAATTTAATTGAAACAGATGAATGTAACCGTATACGAGTATAATAGTGAAACCGATAATTAATGCGATTCTACTAGAAGAATATTGTTCTCTTCTATATAGACTAATAACGGCGTAAATTACTAATGATTGTGCAATAAAATAGCCAATTAAAATCCAAGTTTCCTTTGTTAGCATACGGAAGCTTGAAAGGTCCAAGATAAAAGTTAAAGTGAAATAAATGTTCATAATAACAATAAATATGCTATCGAATGAAAATTGAGCAAGACCCTTAATAGAGTAAATTTTTATAAACTTTATAGCAAATCCAACAAAGAGTAAAACATATTGTATGATAAAAAAAGGTAATGCTTTATATGAGAATATAACTTGCTTATGAATAGAAAGTGAAGGAAGAAATAAAGTTATCTCCATAGCTAACCCGCATAGACAAGTACATAATAATAAAATCCAAAATAATTTATCACCAGGCGTCATTTTTCTAATCGCTTTACATAAGCAATAGCAAGAAAAAAGTGCAGCGAAACAGAATAAGAAAAGAATCCCGATTTCTTTTATATTCGACTCACTTGGTATAAGGAATATCCAAAGAGCAAATATAAATATGTATATTATGACAGATTGTATATACTTTTTTTGATTAATCATATTATGACTCCGTTTCAATAAAGTTGAATCTCGGGGAGAAAATGCTAATTTAAATAATAGCATATAAAATAGAATATTTTTTACTATAAAAATTACTTTTTTGAAAAAATGGTGCAAAGTTACAATTTACCACTGTAACATTGCACCACTTATTCTTTTAATTCCTCTTATAGCAGAAAGTTCATCTATTAATTGGAATAGTGCTAAGTCTTTTTGTTTACTTTCAATCATAATATCGAAATTATGATTATTTTTTTTTGCAATGTGTAAGAAAGGCTTAATAAACTCTAAATCGATATATTCAGCATGAGCCCTAAATTCTTTTTCCGATCTCGGGGAGGAAATGTGAACTTTAGGAGAGATATTTGTATGTGACCAAGTTTCAAAAATTGCAGGAAGCAACTCTTCTAGTGGTTCCTCGCAAAGGTTGGCCATATGATGATGATAATCAAATACAAATGGAATATTTTCTTTTTGGCAAATTGATAAAGTTTCAGCGGTTGTATAGGTTTTATCATCATTTTCAAGAGTCATTTGTTTTTTTATATGTGTAGGAAGTTTTTTTATGTTTTCATGGAAGCGTTCAATTGCCTTTTCTTTATTTCCATAGGCTCCACCTACATGAATATTAATGTAAGAAGAATCTGCAATGCCTATAGCATCCAATATTTTATAATGGTAAGTCATATCCGTAATAGCGTTAGTAGTAATATGTGGCTTGTCGCTTGTAAATAGCGTAAATTGATTTGGATGAAAACTTATTCGTAAATTGTGTTCTTTAATTAAAGCCCCTATTTTATGCCAAAGTGGTGTGAATAACCCAATATAGTCAAACTCGACTTCGGGATGTGTTGCAAGTGGGACGATGGAAGACGATAGGCGATATAGTGGGATTTCATGTGCTATATTGTAATGAAGGATACGTATTGTGTGCTCTAAATTTTGCCTTATAACATGGTACAGTTTGTCTTCTCGTTCTTGCTTGCTAAGTTTCTTAAAGCTCGTAAACGTCATTGTTTTGGCAGGAGAACAGTCCCAGAGTGCCATTGCATGTGAGACATATCCAAACCGTATAATCATATGAGATACACCTCTTTTATTCATTGTCTTTCCTATAAAAAGAAAGCAAGCATTGTTCCAATCCATTCCTTTCCTCTATCGATAAGAGAAGGCGGGTTTACATCGCTATAGGAAAGTACGGATGCATTCTCTAGATCTTGATGAAATTTATTTTTTACTGTTTGAATGAAATGTTTATTATATAACAGGCAGTTTATTTCATGATTAATATATAAACTTCTCATATCAAAGTTTGCCGTTCCGATATCACAAATATCATCGTCCACTATAATAATTTTGGCGTGAAAAAACCCTTGTTGAAATGCATAAATATTGCAACCAGCCTGTATTAATTTTCGGCAGTACGGGAATTTTGCTTCCCGAACGAGAGGGTGATCAGCTTTTTCTGGAACAAGAATTGTGATTTGAACCCCTCTTTCTCTTGCTTTTAATAAGGCATTCATAATTTTTTTTCCAGGAATGAAATATGGTGTACCGATACAGATTTCTTTTTTTGCTCCGTTAATTAAATGTAAAAAAGTATGCTGTAAATAAGCACCATCAGTCGGAATAAATTGATGCAGGATGGTACCTGGTTGTTGTTTTGGAAAATAAAGAGAAGCATCCAATAAATTCTGTTTCGTATCATCAAACCAATCATGCAAAAATTGCTTTTGTAAATCTTGAACCCCTTCTCCTGTAAGACGTAAATGATAGTCTCGCCATAATCCTAAGTGTTCATTATGCCCTAGATACTCTTCGCCAATATTAAATCCCCCGATATAGCCGGTTTTCCCATCAATCACTGTGATTTTTCTATGATTTCTTTGATTGGCAGAAAAGAAAGGAAGAGGAAATTTTACCTTATGACAAAATGAAAAAGATACACCATGTTTTTGCAGGGAGCGAATAGCTTCGTTTGATAAAGAATGGCTGCCAAATCGATCAAGTAAAAGTCGTACTTCAATTCCTTCCTGAGCCTTATCAATCAACAATTTTAAAAATTCACGACTGATTTTATCGGTTTTTACAATGAAGAATAAAATATGAATGTGGTGCTGTGCTTGTTTTATGTCAGTAAATAAAGCGTCATATAAATCTTTCCCGTATGTATAAAGGCGAAAATCACTTTGACGTAAAGGGAAAGTGCGAGAGCTTACCCGTTTTAAATGAAGAAGTCTCCCGTATGAAAGGTCAATTGTAATCCAAAGAGCAACGGATATTAACAAAAGAGATAAGTAGAGCATCAGTGAATTCCCTCCTTCGCATTCTTTTCACCTTCAGTGTGTTACAAATGATACGGGTAGCACGGTTGTTATTATAAAGTTCATCAGAGGATAGTATGTTGCATTGATGAAAGTTGCACTTTATCCCGCTTTAAAGGGCAGTAAGCCTCACACCTCAAAAACTGTTGAATAAGTAGAAGTTAGTTTGGAAATCAACTGCCCGTAAAAGCCCGATTGGTTCAACTAATAATCAGCGGGGGAAGAACCGCCCCTACTGATTAAAGTTTCACTTTATAGTTTCACCGAAATAAACAGCTTTATGAAAAAATGTGTTGTTCTATAACAAAAAACTGTTGACTGAATGCTCACTCATTATATAATGGGGATAGGGGATATAATTCAGAAAATTATATATTTTTGAAGATTCAAAAAGAAAGAGGGCTTACAAAGAGAGGGGTAGCATAAAAATGAATAGCTTACTGATTATTAATTGGCTGGCTGCCATTGCTGTTATTGCTTATGCAGGATATTTGTTTGTATATCTTATACGGACGAGAATGGCCTACATACAATTAGGAAAAAAATTTGAGTTTGACCGTCGTTTTAAAGAGCGTTGGGATCTCCTTAAGGTCAATGTTTTCGGTCAGAAAAAGCTGCTGAAAGATAAGAAAAGCGGCATCATTCACGTTATGTTCTTTTACGGATTTATTCTTGTCCAATTTGGAGCAATTGACTTCGTTTGGAAAGGACTCGCACCAGGATCACATCTTCCACTTGGACCACTATACCCTGCATTTACATTCTTCCAGGAAATTGTCACACTTGTTATTTTAATTGCAGTATTTTGGGCTTTTCATAGACGTTATGTAGAAAAGCTTGTTCGTTTAAAACGTAACTTCAAATCAGGTCTTGTTCTTATCTTTATCGGTGGTTTAATGATTTCTGTGCTACTTGGTAACGGTATGGGACTTATATGGCATGGCGAGGAGCTTTCATGGAGTGAACCAATTGCTTCTGCAATCGCTTACGTTTTTAGCGGGGTAAATGAAACCGTAGCCATTTCAGTGTTCTATTTTTCTTGGTGGGTGCATTTACTAATTTTGTTAACGTTTTTAGTGTATGTTCCACAATCAAAACATGCGCATTTAATTGCAGGACCAGCTAATGTATTCTTCGGTCGTCTTTCAAACCCAGGGAAGCTTGAAAAGATTGCTTTTGAAGATGAAACGCAAGAAACATTTGGTGTTGGTAAAATTGAAGACTTTAGACAAAATCAACTTATTGACTTATACGCTTGTGTAGAGTGTGGCCGTTGTACAAATATGTGTCCGGCAACAGGAACAGGAAAAATGTTATCGCCGATGGACTTAATTTTAAAACTTCGCGATCATTTAACTGATAAAGGAGCTGCGGTAACATCAAAAGCACCGTGGGTTCCAGTAGTTGCCTTCAATAATACACAAGGAAATCAGTTAGCGATGATGGCAGCTGGAAAAGGACAACAAGAATCAGCGTCTACAACGCTCGCTTACGATCCGAGTTTAATCGGAGATGTTATTACAGAAGAAGAGATTTGGGCATGTACAACGTGTCGTAACTGTGAAGATCAATGCCCAGTTATGAATGAGCATGTTGATAAAATTATTGATTTACGTCGATATCTCGTCTTAACTGAAGGGAAAATGGACGCGGAAGCACAACGCGCGATGACAAATATCGAGCGTCAAGGAAATCCGTGGGGGCTGAACCGTAAAGAGCGTGAAACTTGGCGCCAAGGTGATGACGAAGTAACAGTTCCAACTGTAAAAGAAAAATCAAAAGCTGGGGAGGAATTCGAGTATTTATTCTGGGTTGGTTCAATGGGATCATACGACAATCGTAGTCAGAAGATTGCGATATCGTTTGCGAAGTTAATGAACGAAGCAGGCATTTCATTCGCAATTCTCGGTAATAAAGAAAAGAATTCTGGAGATACACCACGCCGCCTTGGGAATGAATTTGTATTCCAAGAGATGGCGACAAAGAATATCGAAGAATTTGAAAAGGCAGGAGTGAAGAAAATCGTTACGATTGATCCTCATGCTTATAACACATTTAAAAATGAGTATCCGGACTTTGGCTTGCAAGCAGAAGTCTATCATCATACAGAATTGTTAGCTCAGTGGGTGAAAGAAGGGCGCTTAAAGCCTGTTCACGCTATTGAAGAAACAGTTACGTACCATGATTCCTGTTATTTAGGAAGATACAACGAAGTGTATGAAGCGCCACGTGACATTTTGAAAGCGATTCCTGGAGTGAATCTTGTAGAAATGGCACGTAACCGTGAAACGGGAATGTGCTGTGGCGCAGGTGGTGGCTTAATGTGGATGGAAGAAACAACAGGTTCACGTATTAACGTTGCTCGTACAGAACAAGCATTAGCTGTACAGCCATCCATTATCGGTACAGGTTGTCCATATTGCTTAACGATGATCAGTGATGGAACGAAAGCGAAAGAGGTAGAAGAGAAGGTTCAAACTCTTGATGTGACAGAGATTTTAGAACGATCTGTTATCGGACAGAAAAAAGAAGCGATGTAATTTGTAAGAATGTATACAACTTTAGAAAGAGGTGCAATGATTGCACCTCTTCTCAACGTAGGGATACCGAGCGAGCGCTCAGTGTTAAAAAATGAAATGGGGGAAAGAAACATGAGTAAAACAGTTATTTTAAGTGCTGCAAGAACACCAGTTGGAAAATTTGGAGGATCTTTAAAAGATGTAAAAGCGACGGAACTTGGAGGAATTGCAATTAAAGCAGCGCTGGAAAGAGCAAATGTTGCGGCTAGTGATGTTGAAGAAGTTATATTTGGAACGGTTATTCAAGGTGGACAGGGGCAAATTCCATCGCGCCAAGCTGCGAGGGCTGCTGGAATCCCTTGGGAAGTGCAGACGGAAACAGTGAATAAAGTTTGTGCATCAGGACTTCGTGCGGTTACGTTAGCGGATCAGATTATTCGTACTGGCGATCAATCACTGATTGTAGCCGGCGGTATGGAGTCGATGAGTAACAGTCCTTACATTTTACGCGGAGCAAGATGGGGATACAGAATGGGTAACAACGAAGTTGTTGATTTAAACGTTGCTGACGGTTTAACATGCGCATTTTCAGGTACACACATGGGTGTTTATGGTGGAGAAGTTGCGAAGGAAGATGGAATTTCTCGCGAAGCGCAAGATGAATGGGCATATCGTAGCCATCAGCGTGCGGTTTCAGCGCATAAAGAAGGGCGTTTTGAAGAGGAAATCGTGCCAGTAACGATTCCGCAAAGAAAAGGCGATCCTATTGTCGTTGCAAAGGATGAGGCGCCACGTGAAGATACAACGATTGAAAAGTTAGCAAAGTTAAAACCTGTATTTGATAAGACAGCGACGGTGACAGCTGGTAATGCCCCGGGACTAAATGATGGTGGTGCCGCACTTGTATTAATGAGCGAAGACAGAGCGAAGCAAGAAGGAAGAAAGCCATTAGCGACAATTTTGGCGCATACAGCAATTGCAGTGGAATCTAAAGATTTCCCAAGAACGCCAGGTTATGCAATTAACGCATTGCTTGAAAAAACAGGCAAGAAAATTGAAGACATCGATTTATTCGAGATTAATGAAGCATTTGCAGCGGTAGCAATTGCAAGTACAGAAATCGCAGGAATTGATCCGGAAAAATTGAATGTAAATGGCGGCGCGGTAGCGATGGGACATCCAATTGGAGCAAGCGGAGCGCGCATTATCGTTACACTAATCCATGCACTTAAGCAGCGCGGCGGCGGAATTGGAATTGCTTCGATTTGTAGCGGTGGCGGTCAAGGGGACGCAGTGATGATTGAAGTTCACTAATTAAAGTTCGAGGGTATAAAATTTATTAACAATTAAGGGGGAAGAAAAAATGGGTGTACAAAACATTGTTGTAATTGGTGCAGGGCAAATGGGGTCAGGAATTGCACAAGTATGTGCAATGGCAGGATATGACGTGAAGGTACAAGATTTAAAGCAAGAGCAATTAGATAGAGGATTGGCTATCATTACGAAAAACTTAGCCCGCCAAGTAGAAAAAGGACGCATGAAGGAAGAAGAGAAGGAAGCGACATTAAATCGTCTTACAGTAACGCTTGATTTAGATTGTGTGAAAGAAGCGGATCTTATTATTGAAGCAGCTGTTGAGAAAATGGATATTAAAAAGAAAATCTTTGCGAATCTAGATGAAATTGCTCCAGAACACGCAATTTTAGCGACGAATACGTCATCTCTGCCAATTACAGAAATTGCAGCGGTAACGAAGCGTCCGGAAAAAGTAATCGGTATGCACTTTATGAATCCAGTTCCAGTTATGAAGCTTGTTGAGATTATTCGTGGTTTGGCTACCGATGATGCGGTATATGAAGCAATTGAAGATATTACGAAAAAAATTGGGAAAGTACCAGTTGAAGTGAATGATTTCCCAGGTTTTGTATCAAACCGCATTTTACTACCGATGATTAACGAAGCAATTTATACGTTATATGAAGGTGTAGCGACGAAAGAAGCAATTGATGAAGTCATGAAGCTTGGTATGAACCATCCGATGGGGCCTTTGACACTCTCTGATTTTATCGGTTTAGATACGTGTTTATACATTATGGAAGTGTTGCATGAAGGATTAGGAGATAGTAAATATCGCCCATGTCCATTATTACGTAAGTATGTGAATGCAGGATGGTTAGGGCGTAAAACAGGTCGTGGATTCTACGTTTACGAATAAATGCCCCCTTTGTTACAACATAGTGGTCTTACCAAATTATTTAAAGGATATATAGCAAATGGAGGCGGAATATATGAACTTTCGTTTTAATGAAGAGCAGCAAATGATGAGGAAAATGGTTCGGGATTTTGCACAGAAGGAAATAGCCCCCTTTGTTCCTAGTATGGAACAAGGGGTGTTCCCGAAAGAGATTTTGCAAAAGATGGGTGAGCTTGGATTAATGGGTATTCCAGCGCCTGCAAAATACGGCGGGGCAGAAATGGACTTTATTTCTTACATTCTAGCAATTGAGGAAATCTCAAAGGTAAGTGCAACAGTTGGTGTAATTTTAGCTGTACATACGTCAGTTGGAATGAATCCGATTTTATATTTCGGAACAGAAGAACAGAAGAAAAAATATGTTTCTAAACTTGCAACAGGGGAATATTTAGGTGCATTTGCTTTAACAGAGCCAAATGCAGGATCAGATGCAGGGAGTTTGAAATCAAGAGCTGTGAAAAAAGGTGATCATTATATTATTAATGGATCGAAAGTGTTTATTACAAATGGTGGTGAAGCAAGTACATACATTGTATTCGCTTCTACAAATCCAGAGGCAGGAAAAAGTGGTATTTCTGCATTTATAGTAGAGAAAGATACATCTGGTTTAATCATTGGAAAAGATGAACATAAGATGGGACTTCTCGGTTCTCGTACAGTACAACTTACTTTTGAAGATATGAAAGTGCCAGCTGAGAATTTACTTGGGGAAGAAGGACAAGGATTCAAGGTGGCGATGGCGAATTTAGATGTTGGGCGAATTGGAATCGGTGCGCAGGCGTTAGGAATTGCTGAAGCGGCGCTTGGCTGTGCAATTGATTATGCAAAAGAAAGGGAGCAATTCGGGAAGCCCATTGCGGCGCAGCAAGGAATTGGCTTCAAGCTTGCAGATATGGCAACAAGTGTCGAGGCAGCAAGGTTACTCGTATATAGAGCGGCATCTCTTAGGGCACAAGGATTACCATGCGGTAAAGAAGCATCTATTGCGAAATTATTTGCTTCTAAGACAGCGGTTGAAGTCGCGATTGAGGCGGTGCAAGTATTTGGTGGTTACGGTTATACGAAAGACTATCCAGTAGAACGATTTTTCCGTGATGCGAAAATCACGCAAATATATGAAGGAACAAGTGAAATACAGAAACTTGTTATTAGCCGTGCTTTATAAAAGGGCGAGGGGGAGACGGAGATGCATTTTAAATTATCAGAAGAACATGAAATGATAAGAAAAATGGTTCGAGATTTTGCTAAAAATGAAGTGGCACCAACAGCAGCTGAGCGTGATGAAGAAGAGAGATTTGATCGAGAGTTATTTGATCAAATGGCAGAGCTTGGTTTAACTGGTATTCCATGGCCTGAAGAGTACGGCGGAATTGGAAGCGATTACTTAGCGTACGTAATCGCTATTGAAGAATTATCTCGCGTTTGTGCTTCAACAGGTGTAACACTGTCCGCGCATACTTCACTTGCGGGATGGCCAATTTTTAAATTTGGGACGGAAGAGCAAAAGCAAAAGTTTTTACGACCGATGGCTGAAGGGAAGAAAATTGGTGCATATGGCTTAACGGAGCCAGGATCTGGATCGGATGCTGGTGGAATGAAGACAATCGCAAAGAGAGATGGCGATCATTATATTTTAAATGGATCAAAAATTTTCATTACAAATGGCGGTATTGCTGATATTTATGTTGTTTTTGCGCTAACTGATCCTGAATCGAAGCAGCGCGGTACGAGTGCATTTATTGTAGAAAGTGATACACCGGGATTTTCAGTTGGGAAGAAGGAGAGCAAGCTAGGGATTCGCTCTTCACCAACGACTGAAATTATGTTTGAAGATTGCCGTATTCCTGTAGAGAATCTACTTGGAGAAGAGGGGCAAGGGTTTAAAGTTGCGATGCAAACATTAGATGGAGGTCGTAACGGTATTGCGGCGCAAGCTGTTGGTATTGCACAAGGGGCTTTAGATGCTTCTGTAGAATATGCAAGGGAGCGCCATCAATTTGGAAAACCAATTGCGGCGCAGCAAGGGATTGGCTTTAAACTTGCGGATATGGCAACAGATGTAGAAGCGGCACGCCTCTTAACATATCAAGCGGCTTGGCTTGAATCAGAAGGGCTTCCGTATGGAAAAGAATCAGCGATGTCAAAAGTATTTGCAGGAGATACAGCGATGAAGGTGACGACTGAAGCGGTGCAAGTATTTGGTGGTTACGGTTATACGAAAGATTATCCAGTAGAGCGTTATATGCGAGATGCAAAGATTACACAAATATATGAAGGAACACAAGAGATTCAGAGGCTTGTAATTTCTCGTATGTTAACGAAGTAGGAACGAAAGCGTAGGTATTTTCCTACGCTTTTTCCTTCCAAAAAATAATAGAGAGGTGAAGGGAATGGTTAAACATAATGTGCATGCATCGGTGAAAGATGAAAAATTAGTTGCGTTAAGACGTGAACAAATGATTAAAGGTGCGGTGCAACTGTTTAAACAAAAAGGATTTCCGCGTACAACAACGAGAGAGATTGCAAAAGCGGCTGGGTTTAGTATAGGGACACTTTATGAGTACATTCGTACCAAAGATGATGTTTTATATTTAGTTTGTGATAGTATATATGAACATGTAAAAGAAAGATTAGAGGAAGTAGTGTGTACAGAAAAAGGGAGTATAGAAAGTTTAAAGATAGCAATAACGAATTACTTTAAAGTGATGGACGAATTACAGGAAGAAGTATTGATAATGTATCAAGAGGTACGCTTTTTACCGAAAGAATCACTTCCGTATGTATTAGAAAAGGAGTTTCAAATGGTAGGAATGTTCGAGAATATTTTAGAACAGTGTACGGAAAATGGAACATTTACATTAAATAAAAAAGAAATACAGCTTCTTGCGCATAATATTTTTATACAAGGACAGATGTGGGGATTTAGACGCTGGGCGCTGCAAAAACTGTATACGCTCGAAGAATATACAGAAATGCAAATTAGGTATGTATTGCAAGGGGCCCATATGCTTCCGAAATAAGGAACAGACAAATTATAATTTTACTACCCTATAAAAGTTTCCCGTTTTTTTTGTAGCATATTTGTGCGACTTTTGTTTATAATGAATAGTATGGATTTTTTTAAGCAGGCCGTTATATATAAGGTTATATTTGATGAAAGGAAGTGCCGCATAAGTGGATTTTAAGCAATATTCACCAGAAGAGCTAAAAGAATGTTCAATGATTGAAGTTGTACATAGCGTTTTAGGGGATAAAAAACAAGCAACGACATACAACGAGTTGGTTCAAGAAATCGCTCAAGTGCTGGGACTATCTCAAGAGCAAGTTAATGCGAAAATCGCACAATTTTATACAGACTTAAACATCGATGGACGTTTCATTAATTTAGGAGAAAATCGTTGGGGACTACGCAGCTGGTACCCATATGAGCAAATTGATGAAGAAATCTTGCCTCAACCAAAACCGAAGAAGAAACGTAAAGTTGAAGAAGACGGTTTTGACGACTACATTGAAGAAGACGAAGATGACTTCGACGATGCAGACGTAATTGAAGAAGACGATGTAGAAGATTTGGACAAAGTTCTTGAAGAAGAAGACGGAGATGACGACGATCTTGATGATTTAGACGAAGATGACGACGACTTCGCTGAAGAAGAAGAGGAAGAACTGTAGTTCTTGACTTTTCATTATCGTCCATGTAGAATCATTTTTGGGCTCTTTAAAAAAGGACGATAATACTTTTAAAGTGTAAATATAAAAGAAAATTGCTCCCTACTTATTACTCTTTGTGATGAGGGGAGCAATTTTCTTTTTTGTTTTTTGTTTAGAAAATAAAAAGAGTCTAACAATAAGATGGATACAGTGTTATCTACATACGTTGCGCTTTGCAACGGTGATTATATAACAGCAAAATAGAAGGGAGCTTTTTCATGACTAAGTATATTTTTGTAACAGGCGGTGTAGTATCGTCTTTAGGAAAAGGTATTACAGCAGCATCTCTTGGAAGACTTTTAAAAAATCGTGGTTTAAACGTAACGATTCAAAAGTTTGATCCATACATTAACGTAGACCCAGGGACTATGAGCCCATATCAACACGGTGAGGTATTCGTAACAGATGATGGCGCAGAAACTGACTTAGACCTTGGTCACTATGAGCGTTTCATCGACATTAACTTAAACAAATACAGCAACGTAACAACAGGTAAAATTTACTCTTCAGTTCTTCAAAAAGAGCGTCGCGGTGAATATTTAGGAGGAACAGTTCAAGTTATTCCTCACATTACTAACGAAATTAAAGAGCGCGTATATCGTTCTGGCCGTGAAACAAATGCGGATGTTGTTATTACAGAAATCGGTGGAACAGTTGGTGATATCGAGTCTCTACCATTCTTAGAAGCAATCCGTCAAATTAAGAGCGACATCGGTCGTGACAATGTAATGTACATTCACTGTACGTTAATCCCGTACTTAAAAGCAGCGGGTGAAATGAAGACAAAACCAACACAACATAGTGTTAAAGAACTTCGTAGCTTAGGTATTCAGCCAAACATTATCGTTGTTCGTACAGAAATGCCTGTTTCTCAAGATATGAAAGACAAGCTTGCATTATTCTGTGACATTGATACAAAAGCAGTTATCGAAGCTCGCGATGCAGATACTTTATATGCGGTTCCATTATCTCTTCAAGAACAAAACATGGACCAAATCGTTTGTGACCACTTAAAATTAGACAATCCAGCTGCAGATATGACAGAGTGGACTGCGCTAGTTAACAAAGTGCGTAATCTTTCTAAGAAAACAAAAATCGCTCTTGTTGGTAAATATGTAGAACTTCAAGATGCTTATATTTCTGTTGTAGAAGCACTTCGTCATGCTGGTTACTCATTCGACACAGATGTAGAAGTAAAATGGGTAAATGCTGAGCACGTAACAGCAGAAAACGTAAAAGAATTAGTTGGCGATACAGATGGTATCCTTGTACCAGGTGGCTTCGGCGATCGTGGTGTAGAAGGTAAAATCGTTGCGATTCAATATGCTCGTGAAAACAAAGTTCCATTCTTAGGAATTTGCTTAGGTATGCAACTTGCATCAATCGAATTCGCACGTAATGTATTAGGTTTAGAAGGTGCTAACTCTTCTGAAATCAACCCTGACACACCATATGCAATCATCGACTTATTACCAGAACAAAAAGATGTAGAGGACCTAGGTGGTACACTTCGTCTTGGTCTATACCCATGTAAGCTTGCTGAAGAAACCAATGCTTACAATGCTTATAATGAGCCGGTTGTATATGAGCGTCATCGTCATCGTTATGAGTTCAACAACCAGTTCCGTCTGGATATGGAAAAAGAAGGATTTGTATTCTCTGGTACAAGCCCAGACGGCCGTCTAGTTGAAATCATTGAATTAAAAGACCATCCTTGGTTCGTGGCAGCACAGTTCCACCCAGAACTTGTTTCTCGTCCAAACCGTCCACAACCATTGTTCCATGACTTCGTAAGAGCTTCTATTACGAATAAAGAGAGCAAGTAATAAAAAAAGCGCCTGAAATAAGGCGCTTTTTTTAATATTCATTTAACATTTCATCGATTGTGAATTTGATTCCGTGATAAGCAAATAAAGCTACTATTAAACTTGGGAATCCGTAGCGATTACCTTCATCATCTGGAATAAGACCTTTTAACAGTTTTGTATCAATATGTACGTCTGTATATCGTTCGAGTGATTCCGTACCTTCTTGAAGAGCAGAAATGCCGACAATAGAGTGTCCCTCTTCTTGTAGTTTTTTTGCAATTTCTACAACCGCTTCATCTGTTGAAAAACGGCTAATAAGAAGTACACGATCCGCAGAGGTTACTTCTGCTTCTTTACCATTTTCAAATAAGCGTTTTGCTTGCTTCATTGGTTCAGCACCGAATAGTGCCTCGGCAACAACGCCCTCCATTTCATTTGTACCATGTAAATAAATGAAACCATCGCCAACTAGTGCTTGAGCAAGTAAACGAGCGCTATCTTCTATATTCATTTCTTCTTTTTGAGAAACTCTGGAGAAATAACCACTTAATTGAGTTGAAAAAATTTTTAACATAATGTTACTCCCTTCGTACGTGTTTGCCGGCTTTCATTATAGTTTATTTTTTTAGAAAGGTGAAATCGTAGGGTAGCATAACAAAATAGGAAACGGTAAAATAAGAAAGAATAGGAAGGAATTTGCCAAAGAATAGCGAAAATAAATCGTTAAGATATAAGAAGCTTTAAATCTTGTACTTACACAGAAAGGTTGGGAATTATGGAAGGTAAAATTTTAATCGTTGATGATCAATATGGGATTCGTGTGTTATTACATGAAGTGTTCCAAAAAGAAGGTTATCAGACATTCCAAGCAGCAAATGGATTTCAAGCTTTAGATATCGTGAAAAAAGATAATCCAGATTTAGTAGTGTTAGATATGAAAATTCCAGGCATGGATGGTATAGAGATTTTAAAGCATGTAAAAGAAATTGATGAGAGTATTAAAGTAATTTTAATGACTGCTTATGGAGAGCTTGATATGATCCAAGAAGCAAAAGATTTAGGTGCTTTAATGCATTTTGCTAAACCATTTGATATTGATGAAATTCGTCAAGCTGTGAGAAATGAGCTCGCTGTAGAGGCGTAAAAATGAATTTTTTATAAAAAATATGGAAAAAAGCGTTTACATGGACTATTGTGCAGGTGAATACGGTTGAGTTTTTGAGTACAAGTTGTTATCCTATTGAGTGTAGAAAAAAGTCCGGTATGTATATATACATATTTTACCTTATTCTGGTCATACTACCAGCGATAAGAACTTATCGGATACAAAAAACGTTTTTTAGGAGGATTCACCATGCCTTTAGTTTCTATGAAAGAAATGCTAAACAAAGCACTAGAAGGAAAATACGCAGTTGGTCAATTCAACATGAACAACTTAGAGTGGACTCAAGCTATCTTAGCTGCTGCGGAAGAAGAAAAATCTCCTGTAATCCTAGGTGTATCTGAGGGTGCAGCTCGTCATATGACTGGTTTCAAAACAGTTGTAGCTATGGTTAAAGCTTTAATCGAAGAAATGAACATCACTGTTCCTGTAGCGATTCACCTTGATCATGGTTCAAGCTTCGAAAAATGTAAAGAAGCAATCGATGCAGGTTTCACATCTGTAATGATCGACGCTTCTCACCACCCATTCGAAGAAAACGTTGAAACTACTAAACAAGTAGTAGAATACGCACACGCTCGTAACGTATCTGTTGAAGCTGAGCTTGGAACAGTTGGCGGACAAGAAGACGACGTAATCGCTGAAGGCGTAATTTACGCTGACCCAGCAGAGTGTAAGCACCTTGTTGAAGCAACAGGTATCGATTGCCTAGCTCCAGCTTTAGGTTCTGTACACGGTCCTTACAAAGGTGAGCCTAACTTAGGATTCGCTGAAATGGAACAAGTTCGTGACTTCACTGGCGTACCTTTAGTATTACATGGTGGTACTGGTATCCCAACTGCTGATATCGAAAAAGCTATCTCTTTAGGTACTTCAAAAATCAACGTAAACACTGAGAACCAAATCGAGTTTACAAAAGCTGTTCGTGAAGTATTAAACAAAGACCAAGAAGTTTACGATCCTCGTAAATTTATCGGACCTGGCCGCGACGCTATCAAAGCAACTGTTATTGGTAAAATTCGCGAATTCGGTTCTAACGGTAAAGCGTAAGAATAAAATTCCGTTTTGGAAACCGTCTAGTCTTTTAGACGGTTTCCTTTCGTTGTATAATGAAAGCGTGAACAAGTCTAAAGATTTTATCATTTTTGTTTTTAAATAGAAAATAATGTGCATAGTCCTATTAATAAATGTGATAACGTATCTAAATTGATAAAGTGAATTCGATGAATAGTTGATCTTTATCTATTCGTGCTACAGGAGAAATGAAGATAATGGTTTCCTATTTATTGAGTTTTGGGATGGAAAGAGTAATTGAGATTCTTAAGGGGAGCTTTCTATAAAAAGATAGAAAGTAAATACATTCACAAGAAGGGAGCTCAATATGGAAAAATTGCTAATTGAAGGCGGAAGAGCTTTAAATGGAACAATTCGAGTAAGTGGTGCAAAGAACAGTGCCGTTGCATTAATTCCAGCGACAATTTTAGCAGATACTCCAGTAACTATTGGTGGTGTCCCTAATATTTCGGACGTGAAAATGTTAGGAGACTTACTAGAGGAAATTGGAGGGAAAGTAACTTATGGACAGGAGGAGGAGATGGTAGTCGATCCTTCTAACATGGTTGCAATGCCTTTGCCAAATGGAAAAGTGAAAAAATTGCGCGCTTCTTATTATTTAATGGGTGCAATGCTTGGCCGTTTTAAAAAAGCTGTTATTGGGCTTCCGGGTGGATGTCATTTAGGACCAAGGCCGATTGATCAGCATATTAAAGGGTTTGAAGCGCTAGGTGCACATGTTACGAATGAACAAGGTGCCATCTATTTAAGAGCAGATGAGCTACGCGGGGCACGTATTTATTTAGATGTTGTTAGTGTAGGAGCTACGATTAATATTATGCTAGCAGCTGTACGAGCAAAAGGTAGAACTGTTATTGAAAATGCAGCGAAAGAGCCCGAGATTATTGATGTAGCTACATTGTTAACAAGCATGGGGGCACGTATTAAAGGTGCTGGTACAGATGTAATCCGAATAGATGGTGTGGACTCTTTACATGGTTGTCACCATACTATCATCCCAGATCGTATTGAAGCTGGTACGTATATGATTCTAGGAGCTGCATCAGGAGGAGAAGTAACGGTTGATAATGTTATTCCTCAGCATTTAGAATCAGTTACTGCAAAGCTAAGAGAAGCTGGTGTTCAAGTTGAAACGAACGATGATCAAATTACGGTGAACGGTAATAGAAAGTTAAAAGTAGTTGATATCAAAACGCTTGTATATCCAGGTTTTCCAACGGATTTACAACAGCCGTTTACGACGCTTTTAACAAAGGCGCACGGGACGGGAGTTGTAACAGATACAATTTACGGTGCCCGTTTCAAACACATTGATGAATTACGTCGTATGAATGCTCAAATTAAAGTAGAGGGTCGTTCGGCAATTGTAACTGGTCCTGTGTTACTGCAAGGTGCAAAAGTGAAGGCGAGTGATTTACGAGCAGGAGCGGCACTTGTTATTGCAGGTTTAATGGCAGATGGAATTACAGAAGTAACAGGACTTGAGCATATTGATCGAGGTTATGAGAATATAGTGGACAAGCTTAAAGGGCTTGGAGCAAACATTTGGCGAGAACAAATGACAAAGCAAGAAATTGAAGAAATGAAGAACGCATAAGTGATACTTCCGCAAGGGGGAAGCGAAGCATCACTACTTGCGGAAGTACACTTTATAGAAAAACACGGTTCACAAAATACGGCAGAAATATAAAGACTTAAAGGAGAGGGATTATCGTGGAAAGAAGTTTATCTATGGAGTTAGTACGTGTAACAGAGGCTGCAGCTTTATCATCAGCGCGTTGGATGGGGCGCGGGAAAAAGGATGAGGCAGACGGTGCAGCAACATCAGCTATGCGTGATGTATTTGATACAATTCCGATGAAAGGTACAGTTGTAATTGGTGAAGGTGAGATGGATGAAGCACCAATGCTATATATCGGAGAGAAATTGGGTACAGGATATGGACCACGTGTAGACGTTGCGGTTGATCCTTTAGAAGGGACAAACATCGTAGCAGCTGGTGGCTGGAATGCTCTTGTTGTTATTGCAATTGCAGACCACGGTAATTTGTTACATGCCCCTGACATGTACATGGATAAAATCGCGGTTGGCCCGGAAGCAGTTGGGGCGGTCGATATTGATGCGCCTATTATTGATAACTTACGTGCAGTTGCGAAAGCGAAAAATAAAGATATTGAAGATGTTGTAGCGACAGTTTTAAATCGTCCACGTCATCAAGAAATTATCGAAGAAATTCGTAAAGCTGGTGCTCGCATTAAATTGATTAATGATGGAGATGTAGCTGGAGCGATTAATACAGCGTTTGATCGTACAGGTGTAGATATTTTATTTGGATCTGGTGGAGCACCTGAAGGTGTATTAGCAGCAGTTGCTTTAAAATGTTTAGGTGGAGAAATTCACGGAAAACTATTGCCGCAAAACGAAGCTGAATTAGCACGTTGTAAAAAAATGGGCATAGAAGACATTAATCGTATCCTTCGTATGGAGGACTTAGTAAAAGGTGACGATGCAATCTTTGCAGCAACAGGCGTAACAGATGGAGAACTATTACGCGGTGTTCAATTTAAAGGTAGCGTAGGAACAACGCAATCCCTTGTTATGCGCGCAAAATCAGGCACAGTTCGCTTCGTAGATGGTCGTCATAGCTTAAATAAAAAACCGAACTTAGTTATTAAATAAAAAGTGCAAGCGGCTCGTTCAGAATCGCAGGGCATTGGAGCTCTCGACCTTGAAGCGCTCTTTGCTTCGAGTGAGAGAGTGAAATGACCGGAGATTCTAGCCGCTGGAACTGGATTAAGTAAAAAGCGTAAGCAGCTTGTTCAGAATGGGAGGGGGATGGAGCTTCTGACGAAGAGGCGCTTTTTGCCTCGCAGGAAGAAGTGAAGCCACCGACCATTCTAGCTGCTGAAGCTGGATTAAGTAAAAAGCGGAGGTGGCTTGCTCAGAAGGGGAAGGCATTGGAACTCCTGACGAAGAGGCGTTTTGTGCCTCGCAGGAAGGGGTGAAATGACTGACCCTTCTAGACACCGGAGCTGGATTAAATAAAAAGTGCAAGCGGCTCGCTCAGAAAGGTTAAGATGGTCGACTTTTCTAACTATCGGAGCTGGAACTAAATTAAATAAGAAGCGAAGACAAATTTTCTTGTCTTCGCTTCTTGTATTTGTGTTCCAACGTATTGATTAAAACTAGATAAAAGGGTTACAATAGTGAATATTACCCTACTTGAACTTATTGCCTTTCATTATTAATTATTTGCCTTCCGTATTTTTTCCCTTTACCCATGAAAAAAGAGAATAACGTTAAAGTGTGGTGTCTGAATGAATTTGTCAATTGCAGCATTAGAAAACATGAAATTAAAAGAGTTATACGAGCTTGCGAAAGAATTTAAGATTTCGTATTATAGCAAGTTAACGAAAAAAGAGTTAATTTTTTCCATTTTGAAAGCTCGAGCAGAAAAAGAAGGTTTCTTTTTCATGGAAGGCGTATTAGAAATTATTCAATCAGAAGGATTTGGATTCCTACGTCCTATCAACTATTCTCCAAGCTCAGAAGATATTTATATCTCAGCTTCGCAAATTCGTCGTTTCGATTTACGTAATGGAGACAAGGTTTCTGGTAAAGTACGACCTCCGAAAGAAAATGAACGCTATTTTGGGTTATTACAAGTTGAAGCTGTAAACGGAGATGATCCAGATTCAGCAAAAGAGCGTGTGCATTTCCCTGCATTAACACCATTATACCCAGATCGCCAAATGAAATTGGAAACGGAACCGAAAAAGTTACCGACACGCATCATGGATTTAATCGCACCAGTTGGATTTGGACAACGTGGTTTAATTGTTGCGCCTCCAAAGGCTGGTAAAACAAGTCTATTAAAAGAAATCGCGCATAGTGTTACAACAAATCATCCGGAAGCAGAATTAATTGTACTTTTAATTGATGAGCGTCCAGAGGAAGTAACAGACATTGAACGTTCTGTTAAAGGAGATGTTGTAAGTTCTACTTTTGATGAAGTACCAGAAAATCATATTAAAGTAGCTGAGCTTGTGTTAGAACGTGCGATGCGTCTTGTAGAGCACAAGAAAGATGTTATCATTTTAATGGATAGTATTACCCGTTTAGCCCGAGCTTACAACCTCGTTATTCCACCAAGTGGTAGAACATTATCAGGTGGTATCGATCCAGCTGCCTTCCATAGACCGAAGCGTTTCTTTGGAGCTGCGCGTAATATTGAAGAAGGCGGTAGCTTAACAATTTTAGCAACAGCCCTTGTTGATACAGGATCCCGTATGGACGATGTTATTTACGAGGAATTTAAAGGAACTGGAAATATGGAACTTCACTTAGATCGTTCATTAGCTGAACGTCGTATCTTCCCGGCGATCGATATTCGCCGTTCTGGTACACGTAAAGAAGATCTATTAATTCCAAAAGAACATTTAGACAAGTTATGGGGCATTCGTAAAACAATGCGTGATACACCAGACTTCGTTGAAAGTTTCTTACGTAAGCTTCGTCAAACTAAGACAAATGAAGAGTTTTTACAAAACATTGTTGCAGACTCAAAAAGGTATGTAACAACTAAGTAAAGGGAAAAATCAGGACTCGCTTATTTTATAGTAAGCGAGTTTTTTATGCTGTTTAGGTGATATTAAAGAGAGAGATAAGTGAGAGAACCTTATCTGGTCAGAGCTGAGCGAGCCACCTCCACTTTTAAGATAATATCGAGCTCCAGCGGCTAGAATCTCCGGTCATTTCACTCTCTCACTCGAAGCAAAGAGCGCTTCAAGGTCGAGAGTTCCAATGCCCTGCGATTTTGAACGAGCCGCTTCTGCTTTTAAATGATATCCAGTTCCGGTGGCTAGCTCTTCGCATCTAAGAACCTTCCGCCCGAAAGGTAAAAAGCACCTTTAGGGCGAAAGAACCTTAACTGGTCAGAGCTGAGCGAGCCACCTCCACTTTAAATTTAATATCCAGCTCCAGCGGCTAGAATGGTCGGTGGCTTCGCGTCTTCCTACGAGGCAAAAAGCGCCTCTACGTCAGAAGCTCCATCCCCCTCCCATTCTGAACGAGCCGCTTGCGCTTTTAAAATTAAAAAGACAAAAACAGGTAGTTGCAAAATGAAGTTAGCCTTGTTATAATTTCATCATATGTGTTTCATCAATATAGTTGTGTATGCAGCTGAAGATGAAAAACTCTGTTTCGAAAATGATTCAGGGCGGAAGGAGATGAAAAGAATGAAAGCAGGAATTCACCCAGATTACAAGAAAGTTGTATTCATGGACACAAACACAGGCTTCAAATTCTTAAGCGGATCTACTAAAGGATCTAACGAAACTGTTGAGTGGGAAGATGGTAACACTTATCCATTACTAAAAGTTGAGATCAGTTCTGATTCTCACCCATTCTACACTGGACGTCAGAAGTTTGCTACTGCAGACGGACGCGTTGACCGCTTCAATAAGAAATACGGTCTTAAGTAATAAAAACATAAAACAGGCAAGTGTATGTATTCGCTTGTCTGTTTTTTTTGCGAAAATATTATACCTTTACCCTACTTTTAACTGAAAAGTAGATGAAAGGAGAGCTTCATGTACTTAATAAATCAAAATGGCTGGATTGAAGTGATTTGCGGTAGTATGTTTTCTGGCAAGTCAGAAGAGCTAATCCGCCGTGTGCGCCGTACGCAATTTGCAAAACAACATGCAATTGTATTTAAACCATGTATTGATAATCGATATAGTGAAGAAGATGTAGTATCACATAACGGATTAAAGGTAAAAGCAGTTCCTGTTTCAGCTTCAAAGGATATATTTGAACATATTACAGAAGAGCTGGATGTTATTGCAATCGATGAGGTGCAATTTTTTGATGGGGACATTGTGGAAGTGGTGCAAGTATTGGCAAATCGTGGCTATCGTGTCATTGTAGCTGGTTTAGACCAAGATTTCCGTGGTCTACCATTTGGACAAGTTCCTCAGCTGATGGCGATTGCTGAACATGTGACAAAACTACAAGCAGTATGTTCTGTATGTGGATCTCCAGCAAGTCGTACACAACGATTAATTGATGGAGAACCAGCGGCATTTGATGATCCAATTATTTTAGTTGGAGCTTCAGAATCGTATGAACCGCGTTGTCGTCATTGTCATGCAGTACCTGCAAACAAAGATAAGTAAAACTCGCTGCGCAAGGCGGGTTTTTTTCAAAATAGAGAGAATGAGCGGTGTGAGCCGCTTACGCTTTTAAATATATCTAGTTCTGGTGGCTAGCTCTTCGCATCTAAGAACCTTCCGCCCGAAAGGTAAAAAGCACCTTTAGGTCGAAAGAACCTTAGCTGGTCAGAGCTGAAAGAGCCACCGCCACTTTTAAATATAATTTGCGTTTTTTTGAGTAAGTACCATATACTATTTGTATTAGATACTAGGATGTAGAGGTGAATGATGTGTTAGATCGTTTGCAAGCTGTAGAAAATCGTTATGAGAAGTTAAATGAATTGTTAAGTGATCCAGCGATTATTAGTGATTCAAATAAGCTTCGTGAATATTCAAAGGAACAGTCTGATATACAGGAAACGGTAGAGGTGTATCGTGAGTATAAGGATGTTCGTGAGCAATTAAAAGATGCGAAAGCAATGTTAGAAGATAAGTTAGACGCAGAAATGCGTGAAATGGTAAAAGAAGAAGTTTCTGAGTTAGAATCACAAGATAAAACATTATCAGAGCGTCTGAAAATTTTACTTGTTCCAAAAGACCCTAATGATGATAAGAACGTTATCGTTGAGGTTCGTGGAGCTGCTGGTGGAGATGAGGCAGCTTTATTTGCTGGGGACTTATACCGTATGTATAGCCGTTACGCTGAGGTACAGGGCTGGAAAACGGAGATTATTGAGGCTAGCTATACAGAGTTAGGTGGATATAAAGAGATTATCTTTATGATTAATGGTAAAGGTGCTTTCGCGAAGCTGAAATTCGAGAATGGTGCTCACCGTGTACAACGTGTTCCTGAAACGGAATCTGGTGGACGTATTCATACATCTACAGCAACTGTAGCTGTATTACCAGAGGCAGAAGAAGTAGAAATTGATATTCATGAGAAAGATGTTCGTGTTGATACATTCGCTTCTAGTGGACCTGGTGGACAGAGCGTTAATACGACGATGTCAGCGGTGCGTTTAACGCATTTACCGACTGGTGTAGTTGTATCTTGTCAGGATGAGAAATCACAGATCAAGAATAAAGAAAAAGCGATGAAAGTATTACGCGCACGTGTTTATGATAAGTTTAGACAAGAAGCGCAAGCTGAGTATGATCAAAACCGTAAACAAGCTGTTGGTACGGGAGATCGTTCAGAGCGTATTCGTACGTATAACTTCCCGCAAAACCGTGTTACAGACCATCGAATCGGTTTAACGATTCAAAAGCTAGATCAAATCTTACAAGGTAAGTTAGATGATTTCATCAATGCCTTAGTGATGGAAGATCAGGCTCAAAAGATGGAGGCAGCTGAGTAATGCGTGTCTATGAAGCCCTGAAATGGGCTTCTTCTTTTTTACAGGAAAATGGACGAGATGAAAATGCGGGAGAAATTGTCCTTTGTCATGTATTAAAGGTGAACAGAACAGGATTACTTATGAATATGCGTGAAGAAATAACTGAGGATCAAGAGAAAAGCTTTACGGAGTTTATCCACAAGCATGTAGAAGGTATTCCTATTCAATATATGATTGGTTATGAAATGTTTTATGGACGGTCTTTCTTTGTGAATGAAGAAGTATTAATACCAAGACCGGAAACAGAAGAGCTTATAGTGGGAGTATTAGAAAGAATCGAGCGCCATTTTGGTGATGAGAAACTACATGTAGCAGATATAGGTACAGGTAGTGGAGCGATTTCTATTACGCTTGCTTTAGAAAATGAAAATCTTCATGTTTATACAGTAGATATTGCACAAGAGTCGATTGAAGTTGCAAAAGAAAATGCAAAAGCTTTAGGTGCAGAAGTAACGTTCTATCACGGTGATTTATTGTCACCATTTCATAAAACGGGTCAAAAGCTAGATGTTGTTGTTTCAAATCCTCCATATATACCGGAAGAGGATTGGCGTGGTCTTTCTCCTGTTGTAAAAGAGCATGAGCCGAAGAGAGCACTTGTTGGTGGTGAAGACGGATTAGATTTCTATCGCCGTTTTATGGAAGAATTGCCAAATGTGTTGCAGAAGAAAGCGATTGTGGCGTTTGAAATTGGAGTAGGACAAGGTGAGGATGTAAAAAGATTGTTACAACAAGCTTTTCCACATGCTCATGTTGAGGTTGTTTTCGATATTAACGGAAAAGATCGTATGGTATTTGCAGAGATGGAGTAAGGTTCACACCTTACTCTATTTTTTTGTGGAAAAATTCATATAGATTTTGAATTTAATAGTTTAGAAAGATGAAAGTCTGTCCACACTGTTTGTAGAAGGGACGGTGGAGGAAATGAAAAAACAAGTTATTGCTTATCTTCTTATACTATTAATTGGTGCACAGTTACTTGTGCAGTTTGGATATATGAAAGCTGATGCGAAAGGGCCTTCAGTTATTCCGAAAGAGGCCGTTCGATTAAGAATTTTAGCAAATAGTGATTCAGATAAAGACCAGGCATTAAAGCGTAAAGTGCGTGATGAAGTAAAGGCACAAATTGATGGATGGGTAGCGGATTTAACTTCATTTGAAGAGGCACGCAAAGTAATTCAAAGTCATATTCCAGAAATCGAGAAAACGGTGGAAAATACGTTAAAAAGAGAAGGAAGTAAAGATTCATTTCAAGTGAAATTTAGTAAGAATGTAAAGTTTCCTACAAAGGTATATGGGAATTTTATTTATCCAGCAGGAGAATATGAAGCAGTATTAATCACAATTGGAGAAGGTGAAGGGGCGAACTGGTGGTGTGTATTATTTCCACCAATGTGTTTCTTAGATTTTTCGAGCGGGACAGCTGTAAGAAAAGAAGAGCACGTTGTGAAGGCGGAATCTCCTGAAGAGGAGCAGGTGAAACAACTAGATGAGGAAGTAATAGATAAAGAAGAGAAGAAAGTAGATAAGGTAAAAGAAACGAAAGCTGTAAAGCAGGAAGTAGTAAAAAAAGTAACAGCTTCTGAAAAGAAAGTAGTAAAAAATGAAACAAAAGTCGAAGAGCAGCCTGTAAGTAAAGAAGAAATAAAAACTGTGGAAAAAGTGGAGAAACCTGTGGAGAAAAAACAAGAAAAACAAAATGAGTATGTAAAAGTAGAAGAGGAAGAAGAAAAGCCAGAAGTTAAATTGTTTATTGTAGAGGCTTTTACATCTTTATTCTCTAAATAGTACTATTAATAAATCCCTCTTCATATATAAAAATGAGGAGGGATTTATTATGAAGAAAGTGTATTTTGCTACGAAAGCAGATGTGGAAAGATTACATTCTTTTTTCGGACAAGCTAATAAAAAAGATGATAAAATAAATGAGTTGTACGCACAATTTATGATTTTGGAAGAAGCGGAAGAAATACGAGCTGTAATTGGTTATGAACAAAGTGGGGAAGATGTGCTTATTCGTTCTTGTTTATTCACACCTCATGTGGATAAACAGACTTTCTTATATTTTTTTGAAATGTTTTTGCAGTATATGAAAGAAAAAAGTGTTCAACAATTGTACTTACTAACAAATCATCCACAATCTGTACCGATCTTTCAGTTTTTTGACTTTTTTACTATAGAAAAGGATGAGGTTCCAGAGGGAGTTCAACAGCTAGAACATTTTTGTAAAAATATAAAAGAGCAGAATGCAATAATACTAAATTGTCAGCTATTCACAAAGTTATCCACGGATTAATTAGGTTTATCCACATTTTGTGGATAAACCTTGTTTGTCTTTTGGATAAATCTCATAGTAAACTAAAAATAGACAAGTATTTAAGGGTAGAAAAGGACGTGGAAAAAAATGCATACAAACATGTGGGTTGTGGATAATGTTGTGGAAAGAAAAAAATATTATCCACAGTTACAAGAAGCAGCAAAATTATTAAGAGAAAATGAGGCGGTGGCTTTCCCTACGGAAACAGTATATGGGTTAGGTGCAAATGCGATGGATGATGAAGCAATCGCGAAAATTTTCGAAGCGAAAGGAAGACCGAGTGATAATCCACTCATTGTCCACATAGGTACAAAATCTCAGTTAGATGGGATTGTGAAAGAAATTCCACCAGTTGCAGAGAAGTTAATGGCGCATTTTTGGCCAGGACCATTAACAATTATTTTGCCGAGAAAAGAAGGGATTTCAGAGAAGGTGACAGCAGGACTTAATACGGTTGGAGTAAGAATGCCTGATCATCCAATTGCACTTGCTCTTATTGAAGAGGCGAATGTACCTGTTGCGGCACCAAGTGCGAATCGTTCAGGGCGTCCAAGTCCAACATTAGCCTCTCACGTATATGAAGATTTGAATGGGAAGATTGCAGGTATTGTTGATGGTGGTGCAACTGGAGTAGGCGTTGAATCAACTGTAATTGATTGTACAAGCGCGGTTCCAACAATATTACGTCCAGGTGGGATTACGAAAGAACAATTAGAAGCGGTGATAGGTACTGTTTCTTTAGATCCAGCTTTAAAGGATGAGAAGGAAAAACCGAAATCGCCTGGAATGAAATACACACATTATGCCCCGAAAGCACCACTTAGTATTGTTGAGGGCTCACGTGAGTTTATTCAGCATCTTGTGGATGAGAAAAAGGAAGGAGGATTTAAAGTAGGCGTATTAACGACAGAAGAGTATCAGCATGTATATAGTGCAGATGTTATATTATCTTGTGGTGTTAGAAGTGACTTAGCTAGTGTTGCGACTAAATTATATGATGTACTTAGAACATTTGATGCAAGTGAAGTGGATGTTATTTTTAGTGAGTCATTCCCTAATGAAGGAATAGGAAATGCAATTATGAATCGTTTAACAAAAGCGGCAGGACATCATATTATTATTGAATGATAAGGTAAGATTAGCAAACAGAATATTTCTCCTTGGATAAGCATATTGTGAAGTAGCACGTCCAAGGAGGGGCATGAATGACGTTTGAACAGCTAATACCTTTAATAATTATGGCATTCGCCTTAGGGATGGATGCGTTCTCGGTGAGTCTTGGTATGGGGATGATACCCCTAAAGTTAAGACAAATCCTGTATATTGGTATGACGATAGGGATATTTCATATTATTATGCCGTTTATAGGAATGGTACTAGGTCGTTTTTTATCAGAGAAGTATGGAGATATCGCACATTTTGCGGGTGCTATTTTATTAATCGGACTAGGGTTTTATATCGTATATTCGAGCATTTTACAAAATGAAGAGACTAGAACAGCCCCTATTGGAATTAGTTTATTCGTATTTGCATTTGGCGTCAGTATAGATAGTTTCTCAGTAGGACTTAGTCTTGGTATTTATGGGGCACAAACAATTATTACGATTTTACTTTTTGGATTTGTTAGCATGTTATTAGCGTGGATGGGTTTATTAATTGGGAGACATGCGAAAGATATGCTCGGTACATATGGTGAGATAGTAGGGGGTATCATTTTAGTTGGGTTTGGATTATATATCCTTTTTCCTATATAATTTTATGTAGGAGGGAATTATGAACAAGCTATTGGAATGGTATGTTAAATTTTTAACCTTCTATCCTCGATGGCTAAGAAGACTTATAATTTGGGGTATTATTTTGCAAATTTCGATGTTAGGTTGGATTAAGTTAATTCGTGAATGGTGAGATAGTTCCTTTCTGTGAATATTTTGTTTGTACTATATTTATTGCGCTAAAAATTACAGATATAGAAAGGATGAGATGAATGACGAGATTGAAGCAAGTTTTTGGTATTATTATTAGTTTTTTTGTTTTTTGGTTTAGTATGCTCGGTGTACAAATGTTTGCTGAGTTTTTAGATATTGAGTCATTGAAATTTGTTGCGGGAAAGACTGAGGCGGCGCGTGCCTTTTACTCTCCGTACCCGTTTTTAATTGTTTTTCTTATTACATTACTTTCCCTATACTTCTTCGTAATTAAGCTAGGGAAGCCGAAAAAAGAGAAAATGCCTACTTTAGAGGAAAAGAAGGAAGAATTACAATGATAAAATCCCCTGCTAAAAAGCAGGGGATTTTATATTTGAGTGATGGGAGGAATCTAGCCGTCTTGCTTTTAAATATATCCAGCTCCAACGGCTAGAATGGTCGGTGGCTTCGCGTCTTCCTGCGATTCTGAACGAGCCGCTTCCGCTTTTAGATTGGCCTAACCAATTCAAATTGTTCTCCTAATTTTGCATAGTTGTGTCCTGCTAGGCGGCTTATTGGTTTGAGTCCTTCGGCGTGAATGCGCCCTTTTTCATATAGATGTTCGGCAACGTGGAAACGAACGACGCGTCCAATTAGTAGATCACAAGCTGGTGAGTCTTCCGTTCCGCCAAGTGGAATTGCACGTTCTAATACGCATTCCATTCGAATATTTGCTTCTTTTACACCTGGAACAGAGATGACTTCACTTTCGATTGGTGTTAGTTTTGCTAGTTCAATTTCACTTTCATTTGGCGGGAGGTTAGCTGCTGTTTCGTTAATTGCTGCTACATATGATTCGTCAGAAATATGTACGACAAATTCTCCTTTTTCAATTGCGTTTCGGGAAGTGTCCTTTCTTTCTCCGACTTTTCGTTGTACAGATACTGAGATAAGTGGTGGATTAGCAGCGACAATATTGAAATAACTATATGGTGCTCCGTTTAGTACGCCTTCTTTTGTTACAGAAGTAACGAATGCGACAGGACGAGGGATGATACTTCCAGTAAGTAATTTGTAATTATCTTTTTCAGTTTGTTCATTTGGATTAATGGATAACATGCTTGTAATCCCCTTTCTAAATATGAATACTTATTGTTTGTTTACAAGATAACGATGAGAAAATCCTGCTGGAAATAATATTTTGTTTCATAAAAAGAACTTACTTCAATTGTAATGAAGTAAGTTCTTTTTTCAAGAATCTCAAATTTGAGATAAAAATTAAAGTAAAACGTATGCCCCAGGTCCGATTAAAGCTACACCAACAGCGACAGCGATTAACATTAAGTTATATTCATATCCGTTTTGGGTTACCCAGTAACCATTTTTTCCGTGAACAGTGAAGATAGCCATTAACATTGTTCCAATGATAAATAATGAACCAACTACAATGAAAATACCTGATGCAAATAAGAAACCACCTAGTAATTCAGTTGCGCCAGCCATAAATGCCATAAATACACCAGGACGTAAACCGATTGACTCCATCCAGCCACCTGTTCCTTTTAAACCGTAACCGCCGAACCAACCAAATAATTTTTGAGCACCATGACCCATGAATGTAATTCCTATAATAAGACGAATAATAAGTAGACCGAAATCCATCATTTTTAAAAACCCCCTAAAAGTTATTAACTTACCTTACGTAAGTAATAATAAAATAGTTACTTACTTTAGTCAAGTGGATTTTGAAAAAAGTTTGAATTAAATTTTACAAATTAACAACAAAAAATAAAATGTAGTAAAGACCTCTAGACAAGTTGGGCAAAAAAAGAGAAAATATAAATAGAAGTTAACTTCTAATTGTTATTCAGACAATCAGAATTGACTGGAATTTTGTGAAGCGCTACAATAAGAGTCTATTAGTAATGACGTAATTTATTTCGAAAGCGTTTTTACAGTATAATATTCGAAGTATGAAGTCTTACATGTATCCCGAGCTTTACTAGGGATTGCCCTATAAACTTTTAGGTAAATTATAAGGAGGACTATCCTATGTTTAAAAAATTATTCGGTCTTGGTTCAAAAACAAATGAAGAAACAATCGTAGCTCCATTAACTGGAGCAGTGAAAAATATTGAAGAAGTACCAGATCCAGTATTTGCTGGTCGTATGATGGGTGACGGTGTTGCAATCGATCCTACTGAAGGTGTAGTTGTATCTCCAGTTGATGGTGAAATCGTACAATTATTCCACACAAAACATGCTATTGGAATTAAAGCGAAAAACGGTACAGAAATTTTAATCCACGTTGGATTAGAAACTGTAAAAATGGAAGGCGAAGGATTCGAAGCTCACGTTTCTGAAGGCCAAGCTGTAAAAGCTGGAGATAAATTAATCTCATTCGACTTAGAATTAATCCGTGAAAAAGCGAAAAGCACAATTACTCCAATTGTTATTACAAACACAGATGCAGCTGAGTCTATTAAGACAACTGTAGGCGTAGCAGCTACAAAAGGTTCAACAGAAGTAATGAAAGTTACAATGAAATAAGTGCAATATAAGAGGAATCCGTTTCGTATGAAATGGATTCCTTATTTTTGTTGCATGTTCAGCATGTATGTTAAAATACTCTAGGCACTTGGAAATAGGGTTTCACATATATGTGGATAAGGCGCATTTTTCTTAGAAAAAATATAAGAGAAATGCGCCTTTTGTATATTCACATTTCTTTTGTTCTATTCTAATGTAAGTTATGATGAATGGTAAGAAATCGAATATAGGGGTGGGTTTGAATGAAACGAGTGTTATTTGTTTGTACTGGCAATACATGTCGTAGTCCAATGGCTGAGGCGTTGCTTCGTCATCACGGAGGAGATAAGTTTGAAGTGCAATCTGCTGGTGTTTTCGCCTATCCTGGGAGCGATGCATCGGTACATGCGAAGGAAGCTTTAGCTGAAAAAGGAATTTTAATTGATCATGCGGCGCAGCAAGTAAATGAAACTTTGCTTGATTGGGCTGATATTGTCGTAACGATGACAGAAAACCATAAGCAAATTGTACTTGGGCATTATCCGAGCGTTGAAAAGAAATTAAATACGTTATATGGATTAACTGAAGGTATAGGCAAGGATATTTCAGATCCACTTGGAGGCTCGCTTTCTATTTATAAAGAAACGTTAGATGAGATGGAAAAACTTGTACAAACTTTACTGAAAAAACATTCAGTAGGTTGATGTTTCGTGTATAATACGATATTGGAGATCACTTCTTCCTATGTGAGGTAGCGAGTGTGAAATGAAGATAATTGATTGAAAATTTGGAGGGGTAAAAATGAAAGTAGTAATAGCATCTGATCACGGCGGTATGAATATCCGCAAAGAACTTGTAAGTTTATTAGAAGAGTTAAATATTGAATATATTGATTTAGGTTGTGAATGTGAAGCTGGTTCTGTTGATTACCCTGACTTTGCGTTTCCAGCAGCTGAAATGGTAGCGAATGGTGAAGTAGATCGTGGTATTTTAGTTTGTGGGACAGGCATTGGTATGTCAATCGCAGCAAACAAAGTAAATGGTATCCGTTGTGCGTTAGTTCATGATACTTTCAGCGCGAAAGCAACGAGAGAGCATAATGACACTAGCATGCTAGCGATGGGCGAGCGTGTAATTGGTGCTGGTCTAGCGCGTGATATCGCGAAAATCTGGTTAACAACTGACTATGAAGGTGGTCGTCACGAAAACCGCGTAGGAAAAATTAAAACATACGAAACAAAGTAATAGATTCTAACTATCAGTAGTGTGAAATATAATTTGGTGAACCAACCTGTGAAAGGAAGAGGCGTAATGACAGAAATCGTAAAGGTAAGAGAACAGCTACAAATGTCGCTTTCTGATTTCCAAGAACAAGCTTCATTACAAAGCGGTCAAATTTTTGTAGTGGGTTGTAGCACGAGCGAAGTGCTAGGCGAAAGAATTGGAACATCAGGAACGATGGAAGTAGCAGAGGCGATTTTCTCTGAGTTAAAACAATTTCAAGAGCAAACAGGTATTGAATTAGCGTTTCAATGTTGTGAGCATTTAAACCGTGCTTTAGTAGTTGAGAGAGAAGTAGCGATAAAATATCAATTTGAAATTGTAACAGTTACGCCTGTTAGATCAGCAGGTGGTGCATTGGGGACATACGCGTATCACAATTTGAAAGATCCGGTAGTAGTTGAGTTTATTAAAGCTGATGCAGGAATGGATATTGGTGATACATTTATCGGTATGCATTTAAAGCATGTAGCTGTTCCGGTTCGTACAAGTGTGAAGGCAATTGGAAGTGCGCATGTAACGATGGCCAAAACACGTGGAAAACTAATTGGTGGAGCGCGTGCTGTCTATGCGGCAGTGGAAGAGACTACCACTTGCCGTTAAATATGAGAAATTAGGAAGTCATATAGTAACTGTTTATCATAAGATAAAAGGTATGTTGTCTGACTTTATAATAGAAGAAAGAAAAGACCGATTTTCGGTCTTTTTTTTCTTTTATGATATAGAAAGTCATGTTAGAATGTAGTTGAAAACATGAAGGTTCGAAAGAATTACAACCTGAATTTTCGTTTTTTCTGAATAAATAAGAAAAAACTGTTGGGAATCGATGTAATTCGTTCAGAAAAGGGGGATTTTGGTGGATCATTTAAAACGTCAAGATGAAAAGGTATTTGCTGCAATTGAGGCAGAACTAGGAAGACAGCGTTCAAAGATTGAGTTAATTGCTTCGGAAAACTTCGTAAGTGAAGCAGTAATGGAGGCACAAGGTTCTGTTTTAACGAATAAGTATGCTGAAGGATATCCTGGAAAACGTTACTATGGTGGCTGTGAACACGTAGACGTAGTAGAAGATATCGCACGTGATCGCGTGAAAGAAATTTTCGGCGCAGAGCACGTAAATGTTCAACCACACTCTGGTGCACAAGCGAACATGGCAGTATACTTTACGATTTTAGAGCAAGGCGATACAGTACTTGGTATGAACTTATCTCATGGTGGTCACTTAACACACGGAAGCCCTGTTAACTTCAGTGGAGTACAATATAATTTCGTAGAATATGGCGTGGATGCTGACTCTCACCGTATTAATTACGATGATGTATTAGCAAAAGCGAAAGAACATAAACCAAAATTAATCGTTGCAGGTGCAAGTGCATACCCTCGTGTTATCGATTTCAAGCGATTCCGTGAGATTGCAGATGAAGTGGGCGCTTATTTAATGGTTGATATGGCACATATCGCTGGTTTAGTAGCTGCTGGTTTACACCCAAATCCAGTACCACATGCACATTTCGTTACAACGACAACACATAAAACGTTACGTGGTCCGCGTGGTGGTATGATTTTATGTGAAGAGCAATTTGCAAAACAAATTGATAAATCAATCTTCCCTGGTATTCAAGGTGGTCCACTTATGCACGTAATCGCTGCAAAAGCTGTTGCATTTGGTGAAGCACTTCAAGATGATTTCAAAACATATGCACAAAATATCATTAACAATGCGAACCGCTTAGCTGAAGGTCTTCAAAAAGAAGGACTTACACTTGTTTCTGGCGGAACAGACAATCACTTAATCTTGATTGATGTTCGTAACTTAGAAATCACAGGTAAAGTAGCAGAGCACGTATTAGATGAAGTTGGTATTACAGTGAACAAAAATACAATTCCATTTGAAACAGCAAGCCCATTTGTAACAAGTGGTGTACGTATCGGTACAGCAGCTGTAACATCTCGTGGTTTCGGTTTAGAAGAAATGGATGAAATTGCGTCACTTATTGCTTATACATTAAAAAATCATGAAAATGAAGTTGCATTAGAAGAAGTACGTAAGCGTGTAGAAGCGTTAACTAGCAAATTCACAATGTATCCAAATCTATAATAGATTGAAGAAGACTGCCGAGACTTAATTGTTTTGGCGGTCTTTTTTGTGGACATATATTATTTTTAAAGTATGTATACAAATGATGAATAAATTTTGGCGATATAATGAAGGATACAGCTCCCATAATTGGTAAAGATACTAGATAGATTCATCGTAAAATCATGATTTTGCCAAATTTGCCCTTGAATATTAGTAGCGTTTTCTTTACAATCGTAAATAGTGTAAAAAAGCGTGCAAACGCATGAATATCATCTAAAGGAGAGATTCACATGGGAAAACTGTATGTATTTGATCACCCGTTAATTCAACATAAGATTACATATATTCGCGATAAGAATACAGGTACGAAAGATTTTCGTGAATTAGTGGACGAAGTAGCAAGTTTAATGGCTTTCGAAATTACTCGCGACCTTCCACTTAAGGACATTGAAATTGAAACACCTGTAAGCAAAGCGACAACAAAAGTGATCGCTGGTAAAAAACTTGGTTTAATTCCGATTTTACGTGCAGGTTTAGGAATGGTTGATGGAATTCTGAAATTAATTCCAGCAGCAAAAGTAGGACACGTTGGTTTATACCGTGACCCTAAAACATTGCAACCGGTAGAATACTATGTGAAACTTCCAACGGATGTAGAAGAGCGTGACTTTATCGTACTAGATCCGATGCTAGCAACAGGTGGTTCTGCGGCTGAAGCAATTAACTCTCTGAAAAAGCGCGGTGCGAAACAAATTAAATTAATGTGTATCGTTGCAGCTCCAGAAGGGGTAAAAGTAGTACAAGAAGAACATCCTGATGTTGATATTTATGTAGCAGCATTAGATGAGAAATTAAATGACCACGGATATGTAGTACCAGGTCTTGGTGATGCTGGTGACCGTTTATTCGGAACGAAGTAAGACAACTGACGAGCAGGGGAGATTCCCCAGCTCGTCTTTTTTGTTGTAAGCAAGTAGGGGAGGGGGAGAGGATAAATATACATCGTATATACAACATAAGCTGCATACACCTCACATATAATATAGAAGTCTTACGTCTGAGGAACACTATATTATGGAAGAAAAGCGTTATATCTCGAAAATATAATAGTGACAAACTTGTGAACATTTCCTTCTATTATAAAGAGAAAACTGTTAGGAATTGCATATATGTAACCAGTATTTAGAAGGGGAACGTTTTCATTTTTGGGAGGAAATGCCTAATACTCAAATTTTTAGATTTTTTACGATTTCTCGTTGACACTGTTAATACCCTATTGTATGCTAACAACGGGGATAGATGGTAGGGCTTTCAGTGACAAAATTACATCTATTCCGTGACGAAAATGTAAACTTTTTGTTTTGTATAGGATTTATGCAAAAAAATGAGTTATTATTAACACATCGTGAATGAGGGTTACATATTGGAGGGATGAATCCTTGCAAAAAAACGATCGCAGCCATATAAAAGCTTATGCTTTAATGTCAGGTATTCTTGCTCAATTAGTCGGTTCTATTCTTGTTGGAATCTTTGGTGGGCAGTGGATTGATAATAAGGTTGGAACGTTTCCGTTGTTTCTTATTATAGGGTTATTACTCGGACTAGGAACAGGGGTATACGCAATGATTCGACTCATTCGACATTACTATTCGGGAGAGCAATGATGATAGACGTACATGGACTTGTCCAAAGACAAAAGAAATATATGTACTACTTGCTTGCGCTTCTAGTGCTAGGATGGGGATTTACCTCTTACAAGGATGTATTTCTTGGACTGATTATCGGGACGATTTTCAGTTTTCTTAGTTTGCGCATCATTGCACGTAGAACAGACAAGCTGCTAGATCGCGTAACAAATGGAGAAAACGTGAAGTTCAAGGCAACAGCGGTAAGTACATATTCAAGATTCGCCACGATTGGGTTATTAATTTTATTTGCAGCCAAATATCAAGAGTTAATCGCGATGTGGGGCCTAGGTGTAGGATTGCTGACAGGATACCTTGTCATGATCATAGATTTTATTTATTTAGAGTATAAGAGCAGGGAAGAGAGGTGAATTACTAGTGGAACACGGTAGATTAGTTGAATTTCTAGGTTTAACGTTCGATTTGTCGTCAGTTATGATGGTTACTGTAGCAGCAGTTATTGTTTTCTTAATCGCTGTTATCGGAACTCGCAGCTTAGCTCTTCGCCCAACAGGAATGCAAAACTTCATGGAATGGGTGTTTGACTTCGTGAAAGGGATTATCAATAGTACGATGGACTGGAAAACAGGTGGACGTTTCTTAACGCTTGGCGTTACGCTTATCATGTTTATCATCGTATCGAACTTCCTTGGTTTACCATTCATGTATTCAGCAACTGAAGCTGGCGAACATATTGCATGGTGGAGATCACCAACGTCTGATCCAGCAGTTACATTAACATTAGCCGTGATGGTAGTTACCCTCACCCATTATTATGGAATTAAGATGAAGGGTACGAAAGAGTACGTAAAAGGTTATTTCCAACCTATGAAATTCTTATTCCCATTAAAGGTTATTGAGGAGTTTGCTAACACATTAACGTTAGGTCTTCGTTTATTTGGTAACATTTATGCAGGTGAGATCTTATTAGGATTACTTGCTAAGTTGGGCGGAGCATCAGTCCTTGGGGCAGTAGGTGCGCTTGTACCAATGTTAGCATGGATGGGATTCAGTGTATTCGTTGGATCAATCCAAGCATTTATTTTCGTTATGTTAACGATGGTTTATATGGCTCATAAAGTAAGCCATGACCATTAATATAATTTAAGTAAGAAAAAATTTATTTTTTTATAATACAAAGGAGGACAAATTAAATGAGTTTAGGTGTAATCGCAGCTGCAATTGCAATTGGTTTATCAGCATTAGGTGCAGGTATTGGTAACGGTCTTATCGTATCACGTACAATCGAAGGTGTTGCTCGTCAACCAGAACTAAAAGGCGCACTTCAAACAATTATGTTCATCGGGGTTGCTTTAGTTGAGGCACTTCCAATCATCGGTGTAGTTATTGCTTTCATCGTAATGAACAAATAAGGGAGACTCCCCTTACATAGATGGCGAAGAGTGTTTTTCCGAACTTTCTTCGCCATTGCTTTATGAATGAAACGTATGTCTTTTTTTTTCATATGATCAATTTAGATATTTTGAAGGGAGTGAATCCTTGTGCCAACTTTATTATTAGGTGCTGCCATTCCATTTGGAACGATTGCTTATACATTGTTCATTTTCTTACTTCTATTAGTAATGCTACGCAAATTTGCGTGGGGTCCTTTAATGGGAATTATGAAAGAACGTGAAGAGCATGTTACTAATGAAATCGACGCTGCAGAAAGAAGTAATGCTGAGGCGAAGAAGTTAGTAGAAGAACAACGTGAAATGTTAAAACAATCACGTGTTGAAGCACAAGAGTTAATCGAAAGAGCGAAAAAGCAAGCTGTAGATCAAAAAGATGTTATTGTTGCTGCTGCGAAAGAAGAAGCAGAATCAATTAAAGCATCTGCTGTACAAGAAATTCAACGCGAAAAAGAGCAAGCAATTGCTGCTTTACAAGAACAAGTTGCTTCTTTATCTGTTCAAATTGCTTCTAAAGTAATTGAAAAAGAATTAAAAGAAGAAGATCAAGTGAAGTTAATTCGCGATTATATTAAAGAAGTAGGAGAAGCGCGATGAGCAATGGGATTGTAGCAAAACGTTATGCTGTCGCTCTTTTTAAAATTGCTAAAGAAAAACACGTATTAGAAATGTTTGAAGAGGAATTACGCCTTGTACAAAACGTTTATGTAAAGAACGGAGAACTACATAGCTTTTTAACGCAACCGAACATTTCAAAGGAACAAAAGAAAACGTTTCTTGCAAACGTATTCGGATCTGTTTCTGAATCTATTTTAAATACGTTATATATTTTAATTGATAACAAACGCATTGATATCTTACCTGAAATTGCAGATGAATATGTTGTTCTTGCTAATGAAGAACGTAACGTAGCGGACGCAACTGTATATTCTACTCGTCTTCTATCAGAAGAAGAGAAGCTTAACATTGCAGAAGCATTTGCGAAGAGAACAGGAAAAGATGCAATTCGGGTGAAAAATGTTGTAGATGAAGATTTACTAGGCGGCATTAAAGTACGTATTGGAAATCGCATTTATGATGGAAGTTTACAAGGAAAATTAGCACGTATTCAGCGTGAATTAATGAAGAATAGATAGGGGTGAAGCACATGAGCATCAGAGCTGAAGAAATTAGCGCACTGATAAAGCAACAAATCGAGAACTATCAGTCTGAAATCGAAGTTAGTGATGTTGGTACAGTTATCCAAGTTGGTGACGGTATCGCGCGTGCTCATGGTCTTGATAACGTTATGGCTGGTGAACTTGTAGAGTTCTCTAACGGCGTTATGGGACTAGCACAAAACTTAGAGGAAAATAACGTAGGTATTATCATTTTAGGACCTTACACAGAAATTCGTGAAGGTGACGAAGTTCGTCGTACTGGTCGCATCATGCAAGTACCGGTAGGAAAAGAACTAATTGGTCGTGTTGTAAACCCATTAGGTCAACCAGTTGATGGTTTAGGCCCAATCAATACAACAAACACTCGTCCAATTGAAAGTCCAGCACCAGGTGTAATGGATCGTAAATCTGTTCATGAGCCACTTCAAACAGGTATTAAAGCGATCGATGCTCTTGTACCAATTGGCCGTGGTCAACGTGAGTTAATCATCGGTGACCGTCAAACTGGTAAAACAGCGGTTGCGCTTGATACAATCATTAACCAAAAAGATGAAGATATGATTTGTATCTATGTAGCAATTGGACAAAAAGAATCAACTGTACGTAACGTAGTAGAAACACTACGTAAGCACGGTGCATTAGAGTACACAATCGTTGTAACTGCATCTGCTTCTCAACCAGCTCCATTATTATACCTAGCTCCTTACGCTGGTGTAACAATGGGTGAAGAGTTCATGTACAATGGTAAACACGTATTAGTAGTATATGATGACTTATCAAAACAAGCAGCGGCTTACCGTGAGCTGTCATTACTATTACGTCGTCCTCCAGGTCGTGAAGCTTACCCAGGGGATGTATTCTACTTACATTCTCGCTTATTAGAGCGTGCAGCAAAATTAAGTGATGCAAAAGGCGGCGGTTCTTTAACTGCACTACCTTTCATCGAAACACAAGCAGGGGACGTATCAGCATACATCCCAACAAACGTAATTTCTATTACGGATGGACAAATCTTCTTACAATCTGACCTATTCTTCTCTGGCGTACGTCCAGCGATCGATGCGGGTACTTCTGTATCTCGTGTAGGTGGATCTGCTCAGATTAAAGCAATGAGTAAAGTATCAGGTACACTTCGTCTTGACCTTGCATCTTACCGTGAGTTAGAAGCGTTCGCTCAGTTCGGTTCTGACCTTGATAAAGCAACTCAAGCGAAATTAAACCGTGGTGCTCGTACTGTTGAGGTATTAAAACAAGGATTACACAAACCATTACGTGTAGAGAAACAAGTTATCATTCTTTACGCTTTAACACGTGGATTCCTAGATGATATCCCAGTAGTAGATATCACTCGTTTCGAAGAAGAATTCCATGCTTGGTTAGATTCTAATGCGACTGACTTATTAGAAGAAATCCGCACAACTAAGAAACTTGCGGATGACGACAAATTTGCAGCAGCAATCAATGGATTTAAAAAAGTATTTGTAGCTTCTGAATAATAAAAGCGGAAGCGGCTCGTTCTGAATGTGAGGGGGATGGAGCTTCTGACGAAGAGGCGGTGTTTGCCTCGTAGGAAGAAGTGAAGCCACCGAGCATTCAAGCCGCTGGAGCTAGATAGTATATATAAAAGGCATCTCGGGCTCTGAGATTGCTGACGGTTATGTAAAGGAAAAGAGTAGGTGCACCTATTCTTTTCCTTCAATCATGAGCAAGAATATCTTGCAACGTAGATTAGGAAGAGGATTCTTACTAATCGTGCCAACTTCCGGAAAAAAGGTGGTGAAAACCTGTGGCATCTTTACGCGATATAAAAGCGAAGATTAACTCGACAAAGAAAACGAGTCAAATTACGAAAGCGATGGAGATGGTATCTGCATCTAAGTTAAACCGTGCAGAGCAAAATGCTAAATCTTTCGTTCCGTATATGGAAAAGATTCAAGAAGTAGTAGCGAGCATTGCGCAAGGAAGTAAAGGAATTAATCATCCGATGCTAAATGCGCGTCCTGTAAAGCGTACAGGATACATCGTTATTACATCTGATCGCGGACTAGCAGGTGGTTATAACAGTCACGTATTACGTACAGTAAGTAACGTAATTCGTGAACGTCATAATATGGATTCAAACCAATATTCAATTATTGTGCTTGGACGACTAGGACGTGATTATTTAAAACGTCGCGGCTTTAACATCATTGATGAAGTAGTTGGACTATCTGACCACCCATCATTTACTGATATTAAAGACCTTGCTTCTCGAGCAATTGCGATGTTCGCAGATGGTGCTTATGATGAGCTGTACATTTACTACAACCATTACGTAAGTAAAATTTCACAAGAGGTAACGGAAAATAAAATTTTACCGCTTACTGATGTGGCGTCTGACAAACCGACGACAGCTTATGAATTCGAACCTTCTGAAGAAGAAATTTTAAAAGTACTATTGCCACAATACGCAGAAAGCTTAGTGTACGGTGCATTACTAGACGGTAAAGCAAGTGAACACGCAGCGCGTATGACAGCAATGAAGAGTGCTACAGACAACGCAATGGAAGTTATCGATTCACTTACACTTTCATTCAACCGTGCGCGTCAGGCAGCGATTACGCAAGAAATTACGGAAATCGTTGGTGGAGCAGCAGCGTTAGAATAGTATTAAAAGGCGGAAGCGGTTCGTTCAGAATGAGAGGGGGATGGAGCTTTTGACGTAGAGGCGATTTGTGCCTCGTAGGAAAAAGCGAAGCCACCGAACATTCTAACCGCTGGAGCTGGATTCAATAAAAAGTGTAGGTGGCTTGCTCAGAAGGGGAGGGCATTGGAACTCCTGACAAAGAGGTGTTCTTTGCCTCGTAGGAAGGGGTGAAATGACCGACCCTTCTAGCCACCGGAGCTAGATTCAATAAAAAGCGGAAGCGGCTCTGTCAAAAGAGTCGCGTAAGCTATAAACCAATAAAAAATTAAAAGCTAGCTGCTCGTAGAAAGTTGGCTAATTAAAAGAAAGCTAGGAGGGAACCCGATGAATAAAGGGCGCGTTACGCAAATCATGGGTCCGGTTGTAGACGTTAAGTTTGATGGCGGAAAGCTACCAGAAATCTACAACGCCCTTACGGTAAAACAAAGCAACGAAAACGGAAGTATTAACTTAACATTTGAAGTTGCACTTCATTTAGGTGATGATACAGTTCGTACAGTTGCAATGTCTTCCACAGATGGACTTGTTCGTGGCACAGAAGTAGAAGATACTGGTAAACCAATCTCTGTACCAGTTGGTGATGTAACACTTGGTCGCGTATTTAACGTATTAGGTGATGCAATTGACTTAGATGGTGAGGTTCCTGCAGATGTACATCGTGATCCAATTCACCGTCAAGCACCTGCATTCGAAGAATTATCTACTAAAGTAGAAATTCTTGAAACGGGTATTAAAGTAGTAGACTTACTTGCTCCTTACATTAAGGGTGGTAAGATCGGCCTATTCGGTGGTGCCGGCGTAGGTAAAACAGTATTAATTCAGGAATTAATTAACAACATCGCACAAGAGCACGGTGGTATCTCTGTATTCGCTGGTGTAGGTGAGCGTACTCGTGAGGGTAATGACTTATACCACGAAATGAGCGATTCTGGCGTAATCAAGAAAACTGCGATGGTATTTGGACAAATGAACGAGCCACCTGGAGCACGTCAACGTGTTGCATTAACAGGTTTAACAATGGCTGAGCATTTCCGTGATGAGCAAGGACAAGACGTACTTCTGTTCATCGATAACATCTTCCGTTTCACGCAAGCGGGTTCTGAAGTATCTGCCCTTCTTGGTCGTATGCCATCTGCGGTAGGTTACCAACCAACACTTGCAACAGAAATGGGTCAATTACAAGAGCGTATTACATCTACAAATAAAGGGTCTATCACGTCTATCCAAGCGGTATATGTACCAGCCGATGACTATACTGACCCAGCACCAGCTACAACGTTCGCTCACTTAGATGCAACAACAAACTTAGAGCGTCGTTTAACGCAAATGGGTATTTACCCAGCCGTAGATCCATTAGCATCTACATCTCGTGCACTTTCTCCAGAAATCGTAGGAGAAGAACATTATGAAGTAGCTCGTCAAGTACAGCAAACTTTACAACGTTATAAAGAACTTCAAGATATCATCGCTATCTTAGGTATGGATGAGTTATCTGAAGAAGATAAGTTAGTTGTACATCGTGCTCGTCGTATTCAATTCTTCTTATCTCAAAACTTCCACGTAGCTGAGCAGTTTACAGGTCAAAAAGGTTCTTACGTACCTGTAAAGAATACAGTTAGTGGTTTCAAAGAAATTCTAGAAGGAAAATATGATGACCTTCCAGAAGATGCATTCCGCTTAGTAGGTGGCATTGAAGAAGTTATTGAAAACGCGAAGAAAATGATGGCGTAAGGCCTTAGGAGGGACGAAGTATGAAGACATTTCCAGTCAGTATTGTAACTCCTGATGGACCGGTTTACGAAAAAGAAGTAGAAATGGTAAGTGTAAAAGCAGAGAGTGGGGAAATGGGGATTTTACCAGGTCACATTCCAACTGTTGCACCATTAAAAATTAGTGCAGTTCGTCTGAAAAATGGTGGACACACTGATTATGTAGCAGTAAGCGGTGGCTTTATCGAAGTTCGTCCAGATAAAGTGACTGTATTATCATCATCTGCTGAAGAAGCAAACCATATCGATATCCATCGTGCAAATGAAGCGAAGCGTCGCGCTGAGCAACGTCTGCAAGATAAACAAGCACATGTTGACTTTAAACGTGCAGAAATGGCATTACAACGTGCTGTGAACCGTTTGAACGTTTCCGATATGAAGTAAAAAAATCCGTAAGGGCTTTGCCTTTACGGATTTTTTTGTGTATTTTATGGATAATTTTACAAAACTGGTATAATTATATTGATGCTTGTATAAGTAGAAGTGTACAACAATTTATATTTCATAAAGGGGATGAATCAATGATTGGTGAAATGAAGCGAGAAGCATTGTACTCTTTAAAGGGAAAATGGGGACTAGGTGTTGGATCAACAATTTTATATTTTATTTTAAGTTATGTTGTTTCGATGGCTGCAATGCTTATACTATTAATTCCAGGAATTATTATATTTCTCTTATTTGCTGGTTTAGTAGGTTCACTTGAAGGGCAAACAATATCAAATGGAGCAAGTGTTACATTCGGGATTTTTTATTGCATTATGATAATTTTGAGTAGTGCATCCTATGGGATTACATCATACGGTTATACAAATGTATTTTTACAGATTAGTAAACGAGAAGATGCTAAAGTAGATTACTTATTCGAAGGATTTCGTGGCTTTAAAAGAATGATGAAAACAATATGGGCAATGCTTGCAATTTTATTATATACAGGTACATGGATTCCGATATTGTTAGTAGCCTTATTTGCATTTTTTGGTGAAGAAGGAAATGCGTCGTTTGCTATTGCTATCTGTGTACTACTAGCTATTTCAATCGTTGGTATGATTGTGATGTATTTTTCTTATGCACTGACGTACTATGTGATGATTGAAAATCCAGAATATAGTGTTTCGCAGGCGATGAAGGAAAGTAAGAATCTTATGAAGGGTCATAAGTTAGATTTGTTTCTTTTATGGCTGAGCTTCATAGGATGGGCTATTTTAGCGCTTCTTACTTTTGGAATAGGATTTCTTTGGCTTAGTCCGTATATGAGTACGACGACAGCACACTTTTATCGCTATATTTCAAAAGGTGAATTTCAATAGGAACATGCTATACTAATAGAATTATTGTGTATAGGAGGCGAGGCTACGCATGATTAGTGATTTAAAAGGAGAAGCACTAGATTCATTAGAAGGAAAATGGGGATTAGCTGTTGGAGCTACACTACTCATTTCAATTCTTATCACGGCTTTTAGTTTTAGTGTTGATTGGGGATTTTCTTTGATTTTCGGTTGGCAAAAAACAAATGGTTCACTTTCAACGAATATTCTTACATTTTTTGTTACTGGACCGTTAACTTTAGGTGGATATTACCTTGGTTTAAATATCCTTCGTGAAAAGCAAGCTAGTATTGGTAATGTATTCATTTGGTTTTCAGAGGGAAAGAGATTTCTAAAATCATTTTTATTATATTTATTAGTAAATCTTTATCTTTTCTTATGGACGTTATTGTTCATTATTCCAGGTATTATTAAATCATTTTCTTATGCGATGACATACTTTATTATAAACGATCATCCTGAGTATTCACTGAACCAAGCTATTACAGAAAGTCGTCGTATGATGGATGGACATAAGATGGAGTATTTCATTTTATGTTTAAGTTTTATTGGCTGGTTTATATTAAGTTGTATTACGTTAGGGATTGGATTCTTATGGTTAATTCCATATTTCTATACGACATCTGCAGCTTTTTACGAAGAGATTGCAGAAGAATATTATGAGAAAAATATTTAGCACTAAAAAACCCCCGGTATGAATTATTTGTTCATACTGGGGGTTTTTTGTAGAAACTTTATAAACTGATTGCTAGTAAGTGGTTTACTGAAATAGTAACCTTGCATATATTTACAGTTATGTTTTTGCAGAAACTTAAGTTGTTTTTCGGTTTCAATTCCTTCGGCGACGACTGAAAGATTTAAAGTATTCGCGAGGGAAAGTATTGTAGAAACGATGGCTCGTTCTTCAGGACGATGATCAGCTAATTGTGTAAATTCTCTCGGTACTTTTAATGTGTCGATTGGAAAAATTGATAAATAAGCAAGAGAAGAGTATCCAGTACCGAAGTCATCAATGGAAGTTTGGATACCGTATTCTTTTAATTGCTTCAGTCTTAATAACGTTTCTTTCTCGTCAACCATTGCAATTCTTTCTGTTAACTCAAGTGTTACATATTTTGGATCGACTTGCACGTCGTTTAATATTTGTGAAATGCTTTCAATTAATTGATCTTGCCGGAACTCTTTTGCGGATAGATTAACACTTATTTTTAAATTTTGGTAGCCAAAGGTATGCCATATTTTTAATTGGAGACAAGCTTCTTGTAATACCCAATGTCCAAGTGGGACTACTTGTGGCGTCTCTTCTACAATTGGAATAAACTCACATGGTGAAATGTCACCTAATAGTGGGTGTTTCCAACGTATTAAAGCTTCAGCGCCGATAATTTTATTTGTTGTCGTATCAATTTGTGGTTGATAAACGAGATAAAATTCTTTGTTTACTAAAGCGATTGGCAAATCTTTTTCAATTCGAGCTTTTCGTTCCATTTTTTTATATAGTTCTTTCGTGTAAAGAGAGCTACCGTTTTTTCCTTTATTCTTTGCTTCGTACATGGCCATATCAGCATGCTGCAAAATGGATAGCGCATCTTCACCTGCTTCAGGATATATTGCAATTCCGATGCTCGGTGAGATTTGTAAATGTTGATTTTCGATTTCAAATGGCTCATTCATGGCCGTTACAATCCTATCAGCTATTTTTTGGACATCTGGCTTTTTTTTGTAATTCTCGATAAGGATTGTGAACTCATCCCCAGCTAGCCGCGCGAGTTTCATATTTGATGTTGCTATTCTTTCGAGCCTTTTTGCTACTGCGATGAGCAATAGGTCTCCTACTCGATGACCGAGGGTATCATTAATAACTTTAAAACGGTCTAGGTCGAGAAACATAACAGCAAAAGGCTTTTTCGATATTTTTGCTCGCGCAATTGCCTGTTCTAAATGTTGATGAAATGCACGTCGATTTGCAAGCTCTGTTAAAGTATCATGGTATGCTAGGAAATTAATTTGTTCTTGTTGTTGTTTGCTTTCTGTAATATCTTTAATCATTAAATAAACCCCAGAAATTTTCTCCTTTAAAAAGATCGGTACGGCGGTAACGTGCAAGTAGTAAATATCTCTGCTTTTATGGTAAGCCCGTATTTCTAAAGAGATAGAATACCCCTTTTTCACGCGATGAAAGGCGTTAATCATTTCTTCTAAATCTTCTTCGTATATGAGTGAATAGTAAGGCTGGTTTAATAATTCATTCGTTTGATAACCGAGTAAAGTAGTGCCAGCGTTATTTACTTTGAGAAAATTACCGTACAAATCTAATGTGAAGATTGGATCTGGATGATGCTCGTATAAAGATTTAAACATTTGTTGATTATGATAGAGTTCATTTTTCTGTTCTACTAAATCTTCTGTACGTAGTTTAATTTGTTTCTCGAGTTCTGAGTTGAATTGCATTTGAGCAAACAATAATATTTTATTTTGTTTTCGAACTAAGCTATGACGTATGAGAACGAAAGAGAAAGTTATTATAAGTCCGATTACTATAATAGGCGCAAAAACGTATTCAACTAATATAAAAACAATAAGCATTACTACCGAAATATACGGTAATGATAATCGGATTGATTCACCAATTTTAGGTGTTAGTAGTACTTGTTCTTGTTTTTCAGGCTCTTTTGTATGGAGAATACAGGCGATTGCTACTAACACTAAGGTTACTTGATAGAAAGGAGTAACTGTAAACATAGAATACTCTGGTATGAAGTATTTTATATAAGCATAAATCGCATCTGTAGTAGCATATAAAATTAAAGCACTGCCAAGAAGTGCACCGACCTTTTTAGGTAATAAGGATAGTGGTTTGAATAAAAGGTTGATTCCTATTAAGAGAAAGAGTAAATCAGCCATTGGATAGGTAAGTTGAACAAATATGTCGATATAGGATGTTGTAAAGATGTGAATAGTTCGTTCAATAAGTAAGTAGTAACTTAAAGTAAATTGGGCTGTAACGATAATACAAATATCACATAGCATAAAAAGTTTTTCTAATAAATCTCGGTTATAAATGATTTCGTATAGAAAGGCAAACGTAAAACTAACTAAAAAAAGTCAGATGGATCAACGAACGTATAGAAGTCTTTTACAATTAAACGCTGATAGGCAACGACTATATCACCGATAAAATAAGAGAGAGCTCCAACAGATAATATGATCCAAAATAAACGAGATAGCCCTTCTTTCATGTTTGAAAAATAAAGTATATAACTACAAGCGATAATATCAATTAATAGGGTACTCATTCCGATTAATAGCTGAAAAGGAAATGAGTATTCATATAGAAAAGGCATCGCTACGTAGTGAATCGTTATGGACAGCAATACAATGCTTATAAGAATACTTACATGTGTTTGTTTTTTCATTTATATCACCTACGGTTTCTTGAAAAGCATATATAAGTTTTATATTTATTTTGCACAATTATAGCAAGTTGTAAAGATAGATTTTAATAATTCTTGTTTCTGCCTCCCAACATATCGACATAGGAATTTGAAGTTTGCTATAATGATTATAATAGTTTCATTATTTAGAAAAATTTAAAAATAATAATTACTGCAACTAGGACATATTGTTTACTATGTGAACTTGTTCTTAATTTAGGGGGGAGGGTTTCACAATGGCAAGTGTATATGAAAATAGTTATATGATCGTTTTGATTTTCTTGCTATTAGGTATATTGCTGCCGGTAGTGGCTCTTACATTAGGAAGGATGCTGCGCCCAAATAAACCAAGTGCAGCAAAGGCGACGACGTATGAGAGTGGAATTGAGCCTTTTCATGATGCAAATATTCGGTTTCATGCGCGTTATTATATTTTCGCTTTATTGTTTGTGATCTTTGATGTAGAAACTTTATTTTTATATCCTTGGGCTGTTGCGTATGACAAGCTAGGTTTATTTGCATTAATTGAAATGCTCATCTTTGTTGTAATGTTGCTAGTTGGATTAGCGTATGCTTGGAAAAAGAAGGTGTTACAATGGTTATAAATTTTGAGGAATTACATCCAAATGAGCGAGCAGAATTAGAACGAAATATCTTTTTTTCTACATTGGAACAGTTGAAAGGATGGGCGAGGAGCAACTCTTTATGGCCGATGACATTCGGACTGGCGTGCTGTGCAATTGAAATGATGGGGGTAGGCTCATCACATTATGATTTAGATCGATTTGGGTCATTTTTTCGAACTTCACCAAGGCAATCGGACGTCATGATTGTATCGGGAACGGTAACGAAGAAGATGGCTCCTATTGTTCGGCGCTTATATGATCAAATGCCCGAACCGAAATGGGTTATTGCGATGGGATCTTGTGCGACAGCAGGTGGTCCGTATGTAAATTCATATGCTGTTGTGAAAGGTGTAGACCAAATCGTACCAGTTGATGTGTATATTCCTGGTTGTCCCCCAAATCCAGCTGCCTTAATTTATGGAATTAATAAATTGAAAGAAAAAATTCGTTACGAAGCAAAGACCGGGAAGCAGGTGACGAATAAATGAGTAATCCAAATAAAGATTTAGAGGAGTTGAAAAAAGAAGCAGCTAGGCGTGCAAAAGAAGAAGCGAGAAAACGCCTTGTAGCGAAACACGAGGCGGAAATAAGTAAGCTTGAGGAAGAAGATCAAGAAAAAGAGAAAGCGCTACCAAAAAACGATGATATTACTATAGAAGAAGCAAAACGACGTGCAGCAGCAGCTGCAAAAGCAAAAGTGGCGGCGTTAGCGAAGCAGAAAAGAGAAGGAACAGAAGAAGTAACGGAAGAAGAAAAAGCGAAAGCAAAGGCGAAGGCAGCAGCAGCTGCAAAAGCAAAAGCGGCAGCGTTAGCGAAGCAAAAAAGAGAAGGAACAGAAGAAGTAACGGAAGAAGAAAAAGCGAAAGCAAAGGCGAAGGCAGCAGCAGCTGCAAAAGCAAAAGCGGCAGCGTTAGCGAAGCAGAAAAGAGAAGGAATAGAAGAAGTAATGGAAGAAGAAAAAGCGAAGGCCAAGGCGAAGGCGGTGGCAGCGGCCAAGGCAAAAGCGGCAGCATTGGCGAAGCAGAAAGCCTCGCAAGGTGATGGGGATTCGGGAGATGAAAAGGCAAAGGCAATTGCAGCGGCAAAAGCGAAAGCAGCAGCGGCTGCAAGAGCGAAGACAAAGGGGGCTGAAGGTAAGAAAGAGGATGAGCCGAAGCAGGAAGAACCGTCCGTAAATCAGCCGTATTTAAATCAGTATGTTGAGGCTATTAGGGAGAAGTTAGGAGAGGGTGCATTAGTAGATTCCTACATTAATAAACTGTCAAAGGATGTGCCAACTCTTGTGGTGGATCCCGAAAAGTATTATGAAGTGATGGAGTTACTGCGATTCCATGAGGGACTTGCTTTTGATTATATGTCAGAGCTACATGCGACGGATTTTGTGACACATATGGAAGTGTATGTTCATTTGTTTTCATATAGTAAGAAACAATCGGTAGCGGTGAAGGTAAAGATAGACCGGGAAGCGCCGCAAGTCGAATCTGTGACAGCGCTTTGGAAAGGGGCCGACTGGCCGGAGCGAGAAGCATACGATTTGCTCGGGATTGTATTTAAAGGGCATCCGAATTTAACGCGTATTTTAATGCCAGAGGATTGGGTAGGCTATCCGCTTAGAAAAGACTATGAACCGTATGATGTGGAGGTGTAGCTATGATCCGTACGGAAGAGATGCTTTTGAATGTAGGACCTCAGCATCCGAGTACACATGGTGTGTTCAGGCTCGTAATTAAGATTGACGGGGAAATTATTAAAGAAGCTACACCTGTTATTGGGTATTTACATCGCGGGACGGAAAAGATCGCTGAGAGCTTACAGTATACGCAAATTATCCCTTATACAGATCGAATGGACTATTTATCAGCTATGACGAATAATTACGTCATTTGCCATGCTGTAGAGACGATGATGGGGCTTGAAATTCCAGAGCGTGCCGAATACTTGCGAGTACTTGCGATGGAGCTAGGAAGAATTGCGAGCCATCTCGTTTGGTGGGGGACGAATCTTCTTGATATAGGAGCGGTTAGCCCGTTTTTGTACGCTTTTCGTGAACGAGAGATGATTATAAATTTATTAAATGAATTATGCGGGGCACGGCTTACTTTTAACTATATGAGAGTTGGTGGTGTGAAGTGGGATGCGCCAGATGGTTGGATTGAAAAGGTGGAAGAGTTTGTTCCGTATATGAGAGAGCAACTGGCAGGTTATCATGATCTTGTTAGCGGTAATGAGATTTTCTTAAATCGTGTGAAAGGCGTTGGTATATATAGCGCGGAAGAAGCGATTTCGTATTCTTTAAGCGGAGCAAATTTGCGGTGCACTGGAGTAAACTGGGATCTTCGCAAAGATGAGCCGTATTCGATTTATGATCGTTTTGATTTTGATATTCCTGTTGGAAGCGTGGGAGATGCTTGGGATCGCTACGTTTGCCGAATGCAAGAAATCGAGGAGTCTTTAAAGATTGTTGAGCAAGCGGTTCAGCAGTTCCCGAAAGATGGAGCTGTGCTGGCAAAAGTACCGAAAATTATTAAGGCACCTAAGGGAGAAGCATTTGTACGTATCGAATCGCCGCGCGGAGAGATTGGGTGCTATATTGCTAGTGACGGAAAGAAAGAGCCGTACCGCTTGAAGTTTCGTAGGCCGTCTTTTTACAATTTGCAAATTTTACCGAAGTTATTGAAAGGTGAAAACATCGCCAATTTAATTACGATTTTAGGTGGAGTTGATATTGTACTTGGGGAGGTTGATGGCTAATGATTGAAACGCTCTTACAATCACCTTCAAGCTGGACGAATTTCTTCATTTTTTTCGGATTAGCGGTACTTCTACTATTTGCAGTCCTTGGCTTCGTTACATATGGAATTTTGGCAGAACGGAAAGTGATGGGGTTTATGCAAGGGCGGATTGGACCAAACCAGGTTGGAGGCCGATTCGGTTTACTGCAAACGGTAGCTGATGTTTTAAAACTATTATTGAAAGAAGATAGTATTCCAAAAGCAGCAGATAAACCGCTGTTTATATTAGCGCCTGTCATTGCATTTGCACCAGCATTTATGGTGCTTGCGGTTATCCCGTTCACTGATAAATTTCAATTTGCAGATATTGGAGTTGGGCTACTTTATTATATTGCTGTTTCCGGTATTACGACGATAGGTGTTGTAACTGGGGGATGGGCATCGAATAATAAATATTCCCTTTTAGGAGGAATGCGTGCGGCGGCGCAAATGATTTCTTATGAGATTCCGCTCGTAATGAGTGTAATTGGTATCGTTTTGCTAGCTGGTAGTCTGAATTTAAATGAGATTGTAGCGGCGCAGGAGAAGGTTTGGTACATTTTCGTACAGCCAATTGGCTTCGTCGTTTTCTTAATCGCAGCAGTTGCAGAGTTAAATAGAACGCCATTCGATTTGCCAGAAGCGGAGTCAGAACTTGTTTCTGGATATCATACGGAATACTCAGGTTTTCGCTGGGCGTTTTTCATGCTTTCAGAGTACGTATATTTCTTCGGGATGGCATCGTTAATTACAGTGCTCTTTTTAGGCGGATGGAATCCAGTCATGTTTCTTGGATTTAGCCCAGGTGCCGTATGGTTTGCTTTGAAATTTAGCAGTGTAGTCTTTCTATTAATTTGGTTCCGCGTTACGTTCCCGCGTATAAGAGGTGACCAGTTAATGGAGTTTGGTTGGAAAGTATTATTGCCGATTGCACTTGCAAATATTTTCTTAACGGCATTGATTAAGGAGTTATTCTTCTAATCTATGAGGGGGGTGCCAGTAAGAGATGAAAGGACTATTTAAAGGATTAAAATATACATTAAGTAATTTGAGCAAGAAGAAGGTAACGTATGATTATCCAAATCAACCGTTGCCGTTGCCAGACCGTTTTCGTGGAATTCAAAAATTTTATCCGGAGAAATGTATTGTTTGTAATCAGTGCTCTAACATTTGTCCGACAGACTGTATTCAGTTAACAGGAAAGAAACATCCGGATCCTACGAAAAAAGGAAAAATTATCGACACGTATGATATTAATTTTGAAATTTGTATTCTTTGTGATTTATGTACAGAAGTTTGTCCGACAGAGGCAATTGTCATGACAAATAACTTTGAACTCGCGGAATATTCACGTGATGACTTATTTAAAAATTTGCAGTGGCTTGACGAAAACGACGAAAACGTCAGGAAGGAGAACAAGGCATGAATGGCGAGTTTGTAGCATTCTTTATACTATCCTTGTCTGCAATTATCGGCGGTGTTCTTATGTTGAACTTAACGAAAGTTATGCACATGATGCTAGCTCTCGTTCTGACATTTCTCAGCATTGCAGGTTTGTATTTTCTTTTATCAGCTGAATTTATAGGCGTTGCACAAATTTTACTTTACTCTGGTGCAATCACAATTATTATGATTTTCGGCATTATGTTAACGAAACATAACGCGGAAAATGAATCGCGTCTTACTCTTCGAAAATGGATTATCTTCTTTGCGGTTGTAGCATTTGGAGCGGTTATGTATTTCGCTGTTAATAATGTTGATTTTGCAAATGAAAGCACACAAGGAAGTTTACCTCTCCATGAAAACAACACACTTCAAATCGGTACGCTTCTCTATTCAAAATATATTATCCCATTTGAACTAACTTCAGTTATTTTACTTGTAGCACTCGTTGGCGCGATTGTACTTGCGAAAAAGGATGAGAAAGAGGAGGATTCCAATGAGTAGCGTTCCAGCTTCTGCATATTTAACACTTGCGATTATTTTGTTTTGCATCGGTCTATTTGGAGCTTTAACAAAGCGGAATACAGTAATCGTATTAGTTTGTATCGAATTAATGCTGAATGCTGCCAATTTAAACTTAGTGGCGTTTAGTAAATTAGGCTTATTTCCGAATTTAACAGGTCAAATTTTCTCACTGTTTACGATGGCTGTAGCGGCAGCGGAAGCGGCGGTAGGACTCGCTATTTTAATTGCTTTATATCGTAATCGTACAACAGTTCAAGTGGATGAAATGGATACGCTCAAAGGATAACATTGTGACCGAAAAAGGGGGAAGGAAACAATGATCGATTATGCATGGCTCATACCGCTTTTCCCACTCGTTTCGTTTTTGTTACTTATTATATTCGGGAAGAAAATTAGAGAAGGAAGCAGCGTACTTAGTATTTTTTTCGTCTTTCTCTCCTTTATACTTGCGGTACTTGTGTTAATAGAAAGGTTTTCAGAAGCAAGCGTGAAGCATAAGTGGGTGTGGCTTAGAGCTGGAGATGTGGATATATCATTCGGCTTTGAAGTGACTGCATTAGGAGCTTTAATGTTATTTATCGTGACGCTTGTGAGTCTACTTGTACATGTGTATTCGAAAGGTTATATGAAAGGTGATGAACGATTACCAACCTTTTACGCATATTTAGGACTCTTTACATTTGCGATGTTAGGGCTTGTTATATCAACGAATTTATTACAGCTTTATATATTTTGGGAATTAGTTGGCCTTGGTTCATTTTTACTTATCGGTTTTTATTTCTTTAAAGAAGAAGCGAAGGCTGCTGCAAAAAAGGCTTTTATTATGACCCGTATTGGGGATGTTGGTTTATTTATCGGGATGATTTTAATTTTTTGGTACGCAGGTAGTTTTGAATATGACGCAATATTTAGGGCGATTTATACAGGGGATCTACCTCCTTACATGATTACAATAACAGCGATATTAATTTTTATCGGGGCGATGGGAAAATCAGGTCAGTTCCCGCTTCATACGTGGTTGCCAGATGCAATGGAAGGGCCAACGCCCGTTTCGGCACTTATTCACGCGGCGACGATGGTGGCAGCTGGCGTATATTTAGTAGCGACGATGTTCCCTCTATTTTCAGCAAGTACAGTGGCGATGCAGACAGTGGCAATCGTTGGAGCTTTCACTGCAATCTTTGCGGCCTCTATTGGTCTTGTGCAAACAGATATAAAGAGGGTGCTTGCTTATTCTACAGTTAGCCAGCTCGGGTATATGATGCTCGCGTTAGGTTCTGCCGGTTATGTAGCTGGTATATTCCATTTAACGACACACGCTTTTTTTAAAGCACTATTATTTTTGGCGGCAGGAAGTGTAATTCATGCTGTGCATACGCAAAACATTAATAAAATGGGCGGTTTACAGAAGAAGATGAAAGTAACTGGTACGCTATTTTTAATAGGTACCCTTGCCATTAGCGGTGTTCCGCTGCTTTCCGGTTTTTTCAGCAAAGATGAAATTTTAGCGGCGACGTGGATGAATGGCAATTACGTTTTATTTACTTTAGCGGTAATTGCGGCGTTTTTAACAGCATTTTATATGTTCCGCCTATACTTTCTTGTCTTTACTGGAGAAACGAAGACGAAGGAAGAAGTGCATGAATCGCCTCGCGTTATGACGTATCCAATGATTGTTCTCGGCGTTCTTGCGGTAGTGGCAGGATATATAAATACACCATGGTTTGGGACGTTTCTCGGAGATTGGTTGACGAAAGATGTAGGGTTTAAGGTTGAAGAAGCGCATGGACCAGTTTGGATTATGATTGTTGCGACACTCGTTTCATTTGCGGGAATCGCTCTTGCATATTTCATATATGGCAAGAAATCAATTTCTAGAGATTGGGCTGGGGGTACGGAAACATCTCTTTATAATCTTTTGAAAGAAAAATATTATGTGGATGAACTATACAACATGACGGTGATTCCTATTACGAAAGGAATCGCTCATGTGCTTCGCTTATTTGAAGTGTATGTAGTTGAAGGAATTGCAGTTTTAATTGCAAGTGTAGTTAAAGGCACAAGTAATCTTGGATCGAAACTTCAAAACGGGAATGTACAAGTGTACGGTACTGTAACGGCGGTTTCGCTCGCTGTACTCGTCATTATTTTGCTCTATACGGGAGGGGATTTACGATGAATGATTTGTTGTTAACGTTCTTCATTTTTTCCCCGCTTTTAGGAATTTTATTGCTTGTATTAACACCGAAAAAGGAATTGCGTACAGTGCGAGCGCTTGGCTTATTTGGAACGGCACTGCCATTTGGAATCGCTATCGTCCTCGCTTGTACATATGCTTCTGGAAAGAATTTGTCACTATTTGATGAAAAGGTGAAATGGATTAAGTTTGGAGATTTTACAGCGGTGGATAAAAGGTGGTTTTCTATTTATTACGAGCTCGGTATTGATGGTTTGTCACTTGTCATGATGGTACTAACGGCTCTTCTAGCGATGCTTGCAGCAATTGCAGCCTTTTCTATTAAAAGAAATTTAAAAGCATTTTATATGCTGTTACTTATGCTAGAAATAGGAATGCTCGGCGTCTTTGCTGCTCAAAACTTAATGTTGTTTTTTATCTTCTTTGAAATTACGTTGCCACCAATGTTCTTATTAATTGGAAAGTGGGGAAAATTATCGAGTGAAAAGGCTGCGTATAGTTATTTAATATATAACGGTATTGGCTCAGCTATTTTGCTCATTGTTTTCTCAATTTTGTTCGCGAAAACAGGTACAACAAATATTGTGGAGCTGAAAGAGATATTAAGAAGCGTAAGTGCAGAGGGAGCATTCGTCATACCAAGTAGCTTGCAGCTTGGTGTATTTATTGCCATAATGATTGCCTTTGCAATTAAACTACCTGTTTTTCCGTTGCAACGCTGGATGGTCAATGTACACATAGAAGCGCATCCAGCTGTAGTTATGCTTCATGCTGGAGTTTTGCTAAAGATTGGAGCGTACGGTATTATTCGCTTCGGAAAAGGGCTATTCCCGGAATATTTTCACGATGTTGCAACGCTAATTGCGATATTAGGCGTAATTAATCTACTATACGGTGCCTTTTTAGCGCTCATCCAAACGGACTTTAGGAAAGTACTGGCTTACTCTAGTATTTCGCATATGGGAATTGTGTTAATGGGACTTGCGTCACTTAATGCACCTGGTACACAAGGAGCGCTATTCCAAGTTGTATCACATGGTTTAATTGCAGCCTTGCTATTCTTTCTACTGGGTGTTATAGAACAACGATTTGGAACTTCGGATATTACGGTGCTAGGCGGACTTGCGAAAAGTGTACCGATACTTAGCGGATTCTTTTTAGCAGGAGGAATGGCATCGCTTGGATTACCAGGGATGTCTGGGTTTGTTAGTGAATTTCTTGCCTTTCTCGGTTTATTTCAAGGAGAGCCCGTCATTGCTGCAGTCGGTGTGATTGGCATCATTTTAACCGCTGTATACGTATTAAGGGCGACACTTCAAGTGACATTTGGAAAGAAAGAGTGGGAAGCAAAAACTGATATACACGGATGGGAGTATGTCCCTGTTTTACTACTTATCTTTTGTATTATTGCAATTGGAGTTATGCCAGAGTTACTAGGGGATCCGCTTCAAAATACATTGAAAACATTGGGGGTGAAGTAGGATGGATATGAATACGTTACTTAGTTTATCGTGGCATCTAATGGTGCCAGAATTTATTATTCTCGGCGCCGCCATCCTTCTTTCCATATGTGATTTGTTTTTTAAGCTGAACCATAGATATGTAGCTTTTGGTGCGATTGCTGCCATCGTATTGGCAATCGTGTCATTAATTACTCTATATAGCGAACCAGCAGGAGATATTTTAAATGGATCGTTTGTGTTAGATGGATTTTCAAAAGGGTTTAAAACGTTGCTATTAGGTGCCTCAGCTCTCATTTTATGCACCGCAATGAGCGATGATAAGAAGAATCCAATTGAAGATAAGGGTGAATATTATTACTTATTTTTAATGGCACTTCTTGGTGCGATGTTCATGGCTTCTAGTGTTGATTTCATTACCCTTTTCGTTGGTTTGGAGTTACTTTCACTTTCTTCTTATATTTTAGTAGGAATACGAAAAAAGAGCCGTGCATCAAATGAAGCGGCAATGAAATACGTCATTAGCGGAGGAATTGGAACGGCGATTACGCTCTTCGGAATGAGTTATTTATACGGTATTACAGGTTCAACTAACATTATAGATATGCAAAAGGTACTCACTGGGGAGCTCGCTAGTGGTATTCAGTTATTGTTAGCTCTCGCATTTCTTTTATTGCTAGTCGGTCTCTCATTTAAAATTGCCACAGTTCCGTTTCATATGTGGGCACCTGATGTGTATGAAGGAGCGGCTACACCAGTTACTGCTTTTCTTGGAACGATTTCTAAAATTGCTGGGTTCCTGCTCATTATTCGTTTGTTCCTTATGGTTTTTGCAAGTGTATTAATACAAGGAGATATGCAATCTTTATATGGGCATATGAGTATATATATCGCGGTGTTAGCAAGTATTACGATGATTGTTGGGAATGTAGTTGCGTTAAAACAATACAATATAAAGCGTTTATTTGCTTATTCGGGCATTGCTCATGCAGGGTATTTACTCGTTCCACTTGTGGCATTATCACCATTTACGATGGATAGCATGTGGTTTTATATGCTGGCATACATGCTTATGAATATAGGTGCATTTGCTATCATCCACGGCTTAATCTTACAAAATGATGAGGAAAATATAACGATTTTCACAGGTTTATATAAAAGGTCACCATTTGCAGCGATTATGATGACAATCTTTATTTTATCGCTGGCTGGGATACCAGGAACGGCTGGCTTCATTGGAAAGATTAACATCTTTTTAGGCGCGCTTCATGTAGAGCCAGCACATTACTTACTAGCTTCGATTATGATGGGTACGACAGTTGTTTCATTCGTATATTATTTCCGTATTTTACAACAAATGTTTTTCCGCACAGGAGAGACAGAAGAGAGGATACGGTTACCGTTAAATATAAAGGTTGTTATGAGTCTTTGTGCAATTTCGATTGTAATACTAGGGATTATGCCGATGATTGGGTACAATTTCTTTTATGAATATTTTCCATTAATGAAAGATTTCTTCTTCTTAGGGAACGTGGTACAATAGTGAAAATAAAAGGTGTGGAGTCAGTACTCTGCGCTTTTTATTTTGTGTTAACTTGTAATGTAGATATACGTTTTTGGAAAGAAAATTACGATGTAAAATGTAAGATGTCTATGTGCATTTGAAAAAGTGTAGCTCCTACTTATTATGGTATCGTTTTTATATTCTTTCATAAGTAGTAGCTGAGTAAAAAGGGGTCGATTTTTTGGCACAACTTTTAGGGCAACAAGCACTGATTGCCATTGTTTCGCATTTATTGTTTATTACCATTACGTGGTGGGCCTTACAAGGCATTCACATTGAGCGTTTAATGAAGTCCGGAAAAGTGCTGCAGACGCGAGTATTACTCATCTTAATTACAATTGCAATTGGGACATCTGTAAGTAACTTTTTCCTTGATTATTTAGGCTATTCGAAGAGTTTAACGTATTTAGTAAAGTAAGTGTATAGAACCTCAAATCTCCGTTAACAATGGGGATAGGAGGGGATGAAATTGAAGCTTAAAGCCATTCTTATTGTTGCACTTAGTGTTGTTTTATTTTTGGTTGGATATAGAGAGATGAAACCGATAAGCGATGAACAGAAAATGGAGAGCATGATCAAGGCTTTAGAGAAAAATGATGCTAAAGTAGAAAAATGGTCATGGTTAGCGAGAGAAACAAAAATAATTTCTAACATACATACGTTTCAAAAGTTGTTAAACGATGTGAAGGAAAAGGCAAATATTCAAAAGTGGGAAGTAGAGCAATCTCCAGATGGATATAAAGCTACATCCTATAAAAAGCTTTCTTCTTATGAAGAACGAGTAGTAGTAACTTGGAGTAAAGAAAATACTAAAGAAAACACTTTCATTATCTTTGAAGTAAGTGGGGCGAAATGGGACCCGAAGTATGTTCAAAACATGAATAAAATTTTTAGTGAAAAACCTATAATTTACACTTGTGTTCAAGGTGTACTGAATGATAAGATTGAAGGTGTTTTGCAAAATAAAACCAATCAGGTTTTGAAAGATCTTTCAGCAAGAGCGATCGAACAAGTAGAAGAAAGAGCATTTGTGTCAGTCTCCGCATACAATAAAAAGTGGGATGACGCTCTTTCAACAAATAGAGAGAAAATAAATGTGCAAATAGCAATACGTTCTACAGACAACAAAGATACAATTGTGGTTGGCACACCGATCATAACTTCTGAGTATTGAGTGAATAGATACTGAAAAAAGGACACGGAGGGGAATAATTTGGAAAAGATCATCGTCCGTGGCGGAAAGCGGTTAAACGGCACAGTGCGTGTTGAGGGCGCAAAAAATGCTGTATTACCTATAATCGCTGCAGCCCTATTAGCGAGTGATGGAAAGAATGTACTATCTGAAGTACCAGTTTTGTCTGATGTATACACAATTAATGAGGTATTACGTCATTTAAATGCTGAAGTCGTATTTGAAAATAATCAAGTAACAATCGATTCTTCTAAAGAACTAAACATTGAAGCACCATTTGAATATGTACGTAAAATGCGTGCATCTGTTCAAGTAATGGGACCATTATTAGCACGTAATGGTCGTGCTCGTATTGCACTTCCTGGTGGATGTGCAATTGGTTCACGTCCAATTGACCAACATTTAAAAGGCTTCGAAGCAATGGGAGCGAAAGTACAGGTTGGTAACGGTTTTGTTGAGGCATATGTTGAGGGAGAACTAAAAGGAGCTAAAATCTACTTAGACTTCCCAAGCGTAGGCGCGACAGAAAACATTATGTCTGCAGCTACATTAGCAAAAGGGACAACAATTCTTGAAAACGCAGCGAAAGAACCAGAAATCGTTGACTTAGCTAACTTCTTAAATGCGATGGGAGCGAAAGTACGCGGAGCTGGAACTGGAACGATTCGTATCGAAGGCGTTGATAAATTATATGGTGCAAACCACTCTATTATTCCTGACCGTATTGAAGCGGGAACATTCATGGTTGCAGCAGCAATTACTGGTGGAGACATCTTAATTGAAAATGCTGTACCTGAACATTTACGCTCAATTACAGCGAAAATGGAAGAAATGGGTGTTAAAATCATTGAGGAAAACGAAGGTGTACGTGTTATCGGCCCAGATAAGTTAAAAGCGGTTGACATTAAAACCATGCCTCACCCAGGTTTCCCAACAGACATGCAATCACAAATGATGGCATTATTACTACAAGCTGATGGAACAAGCATGATTACAGAAACGGTATTCGAAAACCGCTTTATGCACGTTGAAGAATTCCGTCGTATGAATGCTGATATTAAAATTGAAGGTCGTTCTGTTATTATGAACGGTCCAAACAGTTTACAAGGTGCTGAAGTAGCAGCAACTGACTTACGTGCTGCAGCTGCATTAATCTTAGCTGGTTTAGTATCAGAAGGTTATACTCGTGTAACTGAGTTAAAACATCTTGACCGTGGCTATGTAAACTTCCATAAGAAATTAGCTGCATTAGGTGCAACTATTGAACGTGTAAACGAAAAAGTAGAAGAAGTGAAAGAACAAGAAGTTTCTGATCTTCACGCTTAATTGAAATAGTCTCTATGTCTTTTGACATAGGGGCTATTTTTTTGGGTTATTACTGTTATAGTCAATAAATTCTATACTTATGCACGTACCAGTAAAAATATTTAGAAAATTTCTGTTTTATACTCTTCCCCTTAAGTATGTTCTAAAAAAAAGAGTTGTTCCATAAGAATGAATGGAGTAAAGCTTTTATATTGGGGGAAAATAGGATGAAATTTTCAAAGCCACTTTTTATTACAGTAGCGCTCTTAATAGCGCTCGTTATCATTGTACCTGCAGCCCTTGTTATTCCATTTGCGAAAGCAAAAGTAGGGGAAGAAACGGCCTCTAAAACTCCTCCAGCGATAGAAAGCATACCAGCTCCAGGAAAAGCAGATACAGCTGTTCAAGTTGCTGTATATCGCGAAAAACAGAAGAAGGTAGAAACATTACCAGTGGAGGAGTATGTGACAGGTGTAGTAGCTTCTGAGATGAATGCCAGTTTTGAAATAGAGGCACTAAAGGCGCAGGCATTAGCAGCGAGAACATTTGTAGTACAACGTATGCTAAGCGGAGGAAAGAAAAATAATGCGGACGTGACAGATACGGTGAAAGATCAAGTGTACAAAGGCAAAGATGAATTGAAGAAGCAATGGGGCAATAACTACGAAAATAATTTGAAGAAAATCGAAGAAGCCGTTTCGAAAACAGCAGGACAAGTTTTAACGTATGATGGAAAACCAATTTCAGCATCCTTCTTTTCAACGAGTAATGGCCGAACAGAAAATGCAGCTGACTATTGGGGGAATGATTATCCGTACTTGAAAAGTGTAGATAGTCCGTGGGATCAAGCCTCTCCAAAGTTTACGAGCGAGCAAACATTTACAGTAGCTGATTTTCAAAAACGTCTCGGTGTGAAAGTGCTAGCAGACGGGAAGGTTGGAAATATTAAAGACCTTACGGAAGGAAAGCGCGTAAAGGATGTAGCTTTTCAAGGAAAAACATTAACAGGAAAAGAAGTTCGTGAAAAGTTAGATTTACGTTCTTCTGATTTCACGTGGAAACAACAAGGAGATAAAATCATCGTTACAACGAAAGGCTTCGGTCACGGCGTTGGTATGAGTCAATACGGGGCGAACGGCATGGCAGCGGAAGGAAAGAAATATACAGATATCGTCGCTCATTACTATAAAGGCGTTGAAATAAAGACGATGAATGATTATGAAGGAAAACTGATGGTGAAGAAATAGGTGTCAGAACTCTGGCGCCTATTTTTTTTATGTAAAATAGAATAATTTTCCATTAATTGTTTGATATAATAGGATAAAAAGACATTTGGGGGAGACGAAATGGCGCTACTGGAGTTGAAACAGTTAGGGAAGGCGAACCAGTTACCGGAAATTGAGCTAAAGGTTGAAAAAGGACAATGTATTGTTTTGCAATGCAATAATCATACAGCTAAAGTGTTACACCGTATTATTATTGGTGAAGAAGAAGCTTCAACTGGCAACGTACTGTTTGAAGGGGAAGCAATTGGAAAGAAAAATTATTCCCGCATCGGTTTTTGTTTTTTGAAAGACGAGGCATATGATCGTTTGAAGGTGAAGGAATACTTTAATTTTTTTATGGGGCTTTATGAATCGAATATGAGTACGGAAGAAGTTGTACAATATGTCGGTCTCTTAGATAAGTTAAACGTTAAAATAGAAAAACTATCATTTTCAGAGAAGCGTCGTCTTCATATTGGACGAATGATGATTCATAATCCGGATTTAATCATTTTGGAAGAACCGGAGCAAAATGTCGATATAGAGAGTACGGTTATTATTCGAAAAGCGATTATGAAAATGAAAGAGCAAGGAAAGGCAATCTTTATTACATCATCATTTCTATCAGATGCCCTTTCGTTAACAGAGGACGTATACATATTAAACAACGATGGTGTGAAAAAAATAGAAATTGAGCAAGAGGAAGTGGAAGAAGTCGGTGAAGAAAAAGTCATTCAAATGATTCCGCAAATGAAGTTAGAAAGAATACCTGCGAAAGTAAACGATAAAATCATTTTACTTGATCCGATGGAAATCCATTTCATTGAAACGCAAAACGGAGTAACGCATATTCACGTTCGTGAAGGCGATTTCGTATGTGCATTAACATTAAGTGAACTAGAAGCGAGATTAACAGGTTTTGGTTTCTTTAGATGTCATCGCTCTTACCTTGTAAATTTACAAAGAGTACGAGAAGTGATTACATGGACTCGTAACAGTTTCAGTTTAATTTTGGATGACGAAAGAAAAAGTTCAATTCCACTTTCAAAAGGACGCATGGATGAATTAAAAGGTGTTATTGGACTATAAAAGTGCTCCAATAAGCTCAACATGCGATTCATTCACCGGTAAAAATACTCCTTTTACCGGTATTTTAATGCGCCTACCCTTTGTTTTTCATATGATTGAGTCAAGAAAAGCGAAACAAACAAACGAAAAGCGCTAAAGCGACTTTCATCTATAAAGAAGAAAAACAAAGGAGATGAAGAAATGACATTGGCAATTGAAATGAAAGATGTAATGAAAAGTTTCGACGGAAAAACGGCACTTGGAAATGTAAATATTGAGGTGAAGCAAGGAGAGATATTCGGATTCCTCGGACCGAGTGGATCTGGTAAGACGACAACAGTAAAAATTTTAACTTCTCAATTGCTTCATAGTGTTGGAACGGTAAGAGTATTAGGGAAAGATATTACAGGACCAAGTAGCATCGATTACAAACGAATTGGTATTTTAACAGATAACAGCGGCTTATATGAAAGACTTAGCATTTATGATAACTTATTATTATTTTGTGACTTATACGATTGCAAAAAAGAACGAATCGATGAAGTACTAGCACAAGTGAATTTATTAGATGATAAAAAAACACCAGTAAAAAAATTATCAAAGGGAATGAAGCAACGCGTCACACTAGCAAGAGCAATCCTTCATAAACCAGATATCCTCTTCTTAGACGAACCAACATCTGCACTTGATCCAGTAAACGTACAAAACATTCATAAAATCTTAAAAGACTTAAATAAAGAAGGAACGACGATTTTCTTAACGACTCACAACATGGACGAAGCAGAAACGCTTTGTAACCGCGTTGCCTTCCTGTGTGGCGGAGAGATTGTAGCACTTGATACACCGGAGAACCTTCGCTTACAATACGCGAAAGATCAAATACAAGTCGTGTTAAAGGATAAGAAGAAAGAAACGGTACAAAAAGATGAATTAGGTGCAAAACGTATTTCAGAATGGATGAACAAAGGAGAATTACTATCCATTCATTCACACGAACCAACTTTAGGCGATATTTTTATTGAAGTTACTGGGAGGGGATTATAATGACATTTTCAATGAGACGTGTATCAGCTATTTTTAGAAAAGAAGTACAAGATTTTAAGACAAATTCACAAGTGTTGTTAATGGCATTTTTACCAATTATACTTTCATTTTTGTTTAGCAGATTTGGAGTGGGAAAGGAAATGTTAGGCATTACTACTATAACGGCCTTCCTATTTGTCGCAGGCTTTGTTCAATCTATGGTAATTGCAGAAGAAAAAGAAAAACATACATTGCGTGTATTAATGCTATCACCGGCATCTTCGGTTGAAGTTCTACTTGGAAAAAGTATATTAACAGTATGTTTGACATTGGGCATTTGTATTGTGAACTTATTTATTTTGGATCAATTTAGTGGAAATCTATTATTGCTAGGATTTATTTTCTTATGTGGAACAATTCTATTTATTGTGATTGGAACAATGATTGGATTGTTAGCTGCATCTGTACCACAAACATCAATAATTGGAATGCCGATATTAATGACGATGTATTTGGCTGTACAGTTTGAGCCGATGGTTGAAAATAAAGTAATTAAGACGATGATTGGATATCTTCCAACATCTCATATTGTGAAAGCACTTAACAGTTTAGTAGGTGGGGCGGGATTTAGTAGTATTAGTGGGCATGTATTAAATGTTGCAGTTTGGCTTATTATATCGCTCTTTGTATGTTTAATCGTATATAAAAAGAAACAATTAGACTAAAAACTGAGCCAAAAGTGCTCAGTTTTTTCTTTTTTCTATCATTTCCTCGGAAATTTTGCAATTCTCATACATATTTTTACAGATTTTGTCGAAAAGTAATTAGTTATACGTTGTATAGGATGCGTGAATATTGTTCAAAATGATTGCTGAGGTGATGATGGAATGCGAGGAAGAAATAATAAAAAGTCGCAAAAGGTAGTACATTTATTTCAAAAAAGATGGGTGTTTCCGGCACTATACATTGCTTGTGCAGCGGTAATCTTAATGGTTGCGCTATGGTTCCAAGGAGCTAATCCGAAGAAGACTCCGAACCATGATCAAGCAACACCGTATACACAATCGGAAGATCCAGCAGTACCAGTAACGAAATCTTTAGAAGTAGTGAAAATGCCAGCTGCCGCGAATGCGGAAGTAGTCGTACAGAAGAAATTCTATGAAGATGCAGCAACTGAGGCGGAACAAGAAAAAGCACTTGTTTTTTATAACAACACATATTCCCCAAACAAAGGAATTGACATTGCTGCGAAGAATGGAAAAGAATTCAATGTTGCTGCTGCTTTAAGTGGTACAGTAACGAAAGCTGAAAAAGATTCACTTCTTGGTTATGTTGTAACAGTTGATAGTGGAAATGGTGTAGCGGTATCTTATCAAAGCTTAGGCAGTGTGAAAGTAGAAAAAGGTGCAAGAGTTGCACAAGGTGAAGTATTAGGAACATCCGGTCTAAGTGCAATGAATAAAGAGGCAGGCTCTCACGTTCACTTTGAAGTACGTAAAGATAATGTGGCTGTGAACCCTGAACGTTACTTAAATAAATCAGTAACAGAAATTAAAGCTGATGCAGGTGCTGCAAAGGCAACGAACGCTTCTGGTAAAAAAGCTGATGACAAATCTCAAAAAGAAGAAAAGTCAACGAGCACGAAACCAGAAAGTAAAACAGAAGACAAATCTCAAAAAGAAGAAAAGTCAACGAGCACGAAACCAGAAAGTAAAACAGAAGACAAATCTCAAAAAGAAGAGAAATCAACAAGCGGTTCAACTAGTGACAAAAAAGAAGAACCGAAGAAAGAAGAAAAATCAACAAATGGTTCTACAGAATCATCTAACGATTCTTCTTCACAAGAATAAGAAAGTGAAAAAATCAGTTCCCACTAGGGGAGCTGATTTTTTTATTTCCATATAAAAATACTCAATTTCGAGAAAAAAGTTGCAATAACAAGGAAAAATGACGAGATTCTCGAATATATATTACAAAAGGGAGGGGATACTGTGTCATTTTTGTTTGTTCTGTCGACTGCTATTATTTTATTGTTTGTTTTATTCACTTTATATTATTACATTGCCGGTAAGAAAGAGGTTCCCCACCATCAATTGTTAGAAGAAGAATTGGAACGAGAAGAATGACACCTTTTATACAAGGTGTCATTTTTTTTCGCTATAATAGTCAGTTTTAACGTATTTCTCACAAAAAAACGTAATTTTTCTTAACTTAGTCCGCAAAAATAGTGAACATGTAGCATATATCAGTAGTGCGGGCAATACAATGGTATAAACCAAAGCAAAGAGAGTGTTTGAGGTGAGAAATCGTGAATTATTTCATTATAAATCCAAGAATGTTTAACGCTTACAAACAGCACTCACACTTACTTCTTAGTCGTATGCAGCGAGGCTCATTTCACCCTTCTCACATCCAAATTAGGGAGGCGAGTGGTGTGCACGATTACATCAAAGAGAGAACTATCAAGATTGGTAAGTATATCGTGGAGACAAGAAAGACAGTGCGTGTCATTGCAAAGGAATTTGGGGTATCAAAGAGTACAGTCCATAAAGATTTAACAGAACGTCTACCAGAAATTAATCCAGAGCTCGCAAATGAAGTGAAAGAAATTCTTGATTATCATAAGTCTATTCGTCATTTAAGGGGTGGAGAAGCAACAAAACAAAAGTATAGAAAAGAAGATGTAGAGAAGCCTGTACGTCAATAATGTTACAGTAGCAAACATTCCGTTCACATTCGGTAATATTTTTCAGAAGAATTCTTTTTGCGAATATTACGTTTCTGTTAAATTTATGATAAAATCAGAAATTAGGTGAAAAGAATTCGGGTGTAACCTGATTTTGAATATCGAGGAGGAAAAAACGGGAATGTTTGCGCGAGATATCGGAATTGACCTAGGTACGGCTAACGTATTAATTCATGTTAAAGGTAAGGGTATTGTATTAAATGAGCCATCTGTTGTGGCGATTGATCGTAATAGTGGTAAAGTATTAGCAGTAGGTGAAGAAGCGAGAAGTATGGTGGGACGTACGCCTGGTAATATTGTAGCAATTCGTCCACTTAAAGATGGTGTAATCGCAGACTTCGAAATTACAGAAGCAATGTTAAAGTATTTCATTAACAAATTGGACGTAAAGAGCTTCTTTTCAAAACCTCGTATTTTAATTTGTTGTCCAACAAATATTACATCAGTAGAACAAAAAGCAATTCGTGAAGCTGCTGAACGTTCAGGTGGTAAAACAGTATTTTTAGAAGAAGAACCAAAAGTAGCCGCAGTTGGTGCTGGTATGGAAATCTTCCAACCAAGCGGTAACATGGTTGTTGATATTGGTGGAGGTACAACAGATATCGCTGTACTATCTATGGGTGATATTGTTACCTCCTCCTCTATCAAAATGGCTGGCGATAAGTTTGATATGGAGATCTTAAACTATATTAAACGTAAGTATAAGCTATTAATCGGAGAACGTACTTCAGAAGATATTAAAATTAAAGTTGGTACAGTATTCCCAGGTGCACGTAGCGAAGAACTTGAAATTCGCGGGCGTGACATGGTAACAGGCTTACCACGTACAATTACAGTATGCTCTGAAGAAATTACAGAAGCATTAAAAGAAAATGCAGCTGTTATTGTACAAGCTGCAAAAGGTGTATTAGAGCGCACACCACCAGAATTATCTGCAGATATCATCGACCGCGGTGTTATTCTAACAGGCGGTGGAGCTTTACTACACGGTATCGACATGCTTCTAGCAGAAGAACTAAAAGTACCAGTATTAATTGCTGAAAACCCAATGCACTGCGTTGCGGTTGGTACAGGTATTATGTTAGAGAATATCGACAGATTACCAAAGCGTGCTTTGAGATAATTTGAAAGAACTAAGGCTAATGCCTTAGTTCTTTTTTCGTTTTTATATTTTTTTATTTTGTTTTTTTGCGAAAATGGAAGGAAAATAGAGAAATATGAAGGAAACAGGTAAAATATTCATATATATGGTTAAATTTAATATTTCCTTAATTGAAAACGTTTATAATATAATGAGTCGAATACGACATTAAGGCAAATAATGTTTCAATACATATTGCCTTTCCCTAATTTGGGCATACACTCTTTTCCACCTCCGTGTCAGTTGCAAAAATGTGCAACTATTTTAATGGAATAGAGTGTGTGCATTTTTTTTAGGAAGTTGTGCTAAATATAAAATGTTACTTTGTAATGACAAACAATAAACAAAATGGGATAATAGCAATATGTCCAAGTGGTAAGACCAATATTACAAAAGGGGTGATTGTTACATGCTAAATATAGAACAAATTAAAGAAATCATTCCTCACCGCTATCCATTTTTACTTGTTGATAAAATATTAGAAGTAGATGAAGGAAAAAGAGCGGTTGGGATTAAAAATGTATCCGCAAACGAAGAATTCTTTAACGGACACTTCCCTGACTATGCAGTTATGCCTGGTGTACTTATTGTAGAAGCATTAGCACAAGTCGGAGCAGTTGCAGTATTAAAGAAAGAAGAAAACCGCGGAAGACTTGCTTTCTTTGCAGGTATCGACAATTGCCGTTTCAAAAAACAAGTACGCCCAGGTGATCAGCTTCGTCTAGAAGTAGAAATGACACGCGTACGCGGTCCAATTGGAAAAGGAAAAGCAATTGCAACAGTAGATGGTGAAGTTGCATGTGAGGCAGAAATTACATTTGCGATTGGTGATAAAAAAGAATAGATAGTACTAAAAAATCTCCTTGTGAAAAGACAAGGGGATTTTTTAATTTCTGCTATATAACGATGAAACAATAATATACAAACTAATCAGAAAATATCTTGTAAATAGATGGTAATTACCATATACTTACTTTATTATTTATCTAGAAAACAGGATAAGTGATAAAGGTAATAAAGAAATAAGGGCATTGTCATATTGTTAAGGTACTTAAATAAGACAAAGTAGAATGTTATTGATTATGATGAAATGTGGGGAACTCAGCAAGAATATTAATTAGACGTATGAAATCGAGCATAAGAGAGAGAAAAGGGAAATGTCGCATTTCACAAAAGGAGATTATGAATATGTTCGGGAGAAAGAAAAGAAAACCATTACGACAATTAATTACACATAAAGAGCCTAAATCGCGTATTACAGAACAATACCGTAACATTCGTACAAACATTGAGTTTACATCTGTAGATAATCATGTTCGTTCTATTATTGTTACTTCAGCCGATCCAGGTGATGGGAAAACAACGACAATCTCAAACTTAGCAGTTGTTTTCGGACAGCAAGGAAAGAAAGTTTTATTAATTGGAGCTGACTTGCGTAAGCCGACGATACAAAACTTATTTGCCATTCATAGTTCAAATGGATTAACAAACTTATTATCAGGACAAGCGAAACTTATGCAATGCATTCAAAAAACAGATATAGAGAACGTATACTTAATGGCAGCAGGTCCAATCCCGCCAAACCCAGCAGAACTATTAGGAAGCCGGGTAATGGACGAGGCGTTGCTAGAAGCATATAACATGTTTGATATTATATTAATCGACACACCACCTGTCCTTGCGGTTACAGATGCACAAATACTAGCGAATAAATGTGATGGAATCGTACTCGTTGTACGAAGTGAAAAGACGGAAAAAGATAAAATCGTAAAAGCGAAACAAATATTAGATAAAGCATCAGGCAAACTACTAGGTGTTGTTTTGAACGATAAAAGAGAAGAAAAAGAGCAGTATGGTTATTACTAAAATATGAAAAAGCCAACAAAAATTTTTGTTGGCTTTTTTGTTTTCTGATAATTATTTATCAAGTTATACATTGTAAAAAGCATGATATGATAAAATTTTTGGGGAATCATTGGAATGTGTTGTCATATTTACGATTATTTTGTAAGATTAAACTTGTTTCTTGTGAACAAATATAGAACTGAATTATTAAAAATAAAAAATGTAATATTTATATGTTATAATTTTTCCTATGCGTAAATTTTAGAAAGTTGGAGGAACTTATGGAAGAAACAATTAGTTTAAAAGAGTTATTTCATATCTTAAAAAAACGTTTAGCAATGATCCTCGTAATCGCCTTTGGTGTAGCTATAGTAAGTGCTATCATTAGCTTCTTCTTTATGACACCAATCTATCAATCTTCGACGCAAATTCTTGTTAACCAGAAGAAGCAAGAAGGGGCAGCAATTCAATTTAATGAAGTACAAACAAATATTCAGTTAACAAATACATACAAGGTTATTATTAAAAGCCCAGTTATTTTGGATCAAGTGAAAGAAAAGCTAGGTTTAAATATAACAGTACAAGAGCTAAACAATAAAATTGAAGTAGCTAATGAGAAAGACTCACAAGTAGTGGCGGTAACTGCGCAAGATAAAGACCCAAAACTAGCTCGTGATATTGCTAATACAACTGCAGAAGTGTTTAAAGGTGAAGTTGCTAAAATTATGAGCGTTGATAACGTAACAGTATTATCTAAAGCAGAAGTTGCAGAAAATCAATCTCCAATTAAACCAGCGCCTATGCTTAATGTAGCAATTGCTTTCATTGTTGGTTTAATGGCTTCAGTTGGTCTTGCATTCTTACTAGAATACTTAGATAATACGGTGAAAAAAGAAGAAGATGTAGAAATCTTACTTGGCTTACCAGTGTTAGGAATTGTAGCTCGTATGGATGAAGAAACAATGAACGTGAAATCACACGCTCCATCATCAAGAAAAGTGAGGGGACAAACAATTGGCTCTTAATTTATTTAAAAAGAACAAGAATCATCGTCAACGCCGTCAATTAATTGCTCATCAACAACCAAAATCACCAATTTCAGAACAATATCGTAATATTCGAACGAATATTGAATTTGCAGCTGTTGATACGAATTTACATTCATTAATGGTCACGTCTGCAAACCCAAGTGAAGGGAAAACGACAACGACAGCGAATATGGCAGTTGTGTTTGCTCAACAAGGAAAAAAAGTATTATTAATTGATGCAGATATGCGTAAACCGGCTATGCATCAAATGTTCCAAGTAGATAATATTTTTGGACTTACGAACGTACTAACACATAGTGACCGTTTAGAAAAATGTGTGCAAACAACATTAGTTGATAATCTACACTTTTTAGCTTGTGGTCCAACCCCACCAAACCCGGCCGAATTGTTAGGCTCAAAATCAATGAAAGAACTTCTTGGACAAGCATACAGCATGTACGATTTAGTTATTTTTGATATGCCGCCAATTTTAGCTGTTACCGACGCACAAATTATGGCAAATGTATGTGATGCTTCTATTCTTGTTGTTCGTAGTGAATCAACAGAGAAAGAAACAGCAGTAAAAGCAAAAGGGTTATTGGAGTCTGCAAAAGGTAAATTGTTAGGTGTTGTTTTAAATGACCGTGAACGTGAACAAGGCTTATATTATTATTATGGCGCAAACTAATTAAAAGGATGAGATATGTTTCAACCATATCTCCTTTTTTCCCTTGAATATGAGATGTCTCATATTCAAGGGAAAAAAGACTGATAGGAGAAAGGGAGGCTGAAAGAATGATTGATTTACATTGTCACATTTTACATGGCATTGATGACGGTGCACAAGCAGTAACTGATAGTTTAGCAATGGCACAACAAGCTGTAGAAGAAGGAATACATACAATTGTCGCAACGCCGCACCATCAAAATGGCAAATATGTAAATGAACGCACCTCAATTATTCATCACGTAAAACAATTAAATGATGAACTACAACAATATAATATTCCACTTACTATTTTACCGGGGCAAGAGGTCAGGTTATATGGCGATTTATTAGAAGACTATGAAGCCGGTAAAATCGTTACTTTAAATGAAACAAATAAATATATATTCATTGAATTTCCATCTAATCACGTACCACGTTATGCAGAACAATTATTATATGAACTACGTATAAAGGGAATGATTCCAATTATTGTTCATCCAGAACGTAATGCCGAGTTAATCGAGCGGCCAGATAAGTTATATAATCTTGTAAATAAAGGTGCATTAACACAAGTGACAGCAGGTAGTTTACTTGGGAAATTTGGCAAGAAAATTAAAAAATTCTCACTACAGCTTGTGGAACATAATTTAACACATATGGTTGCTTCAGATGCACATAACACGACATCGAGAGGATTTCACTTAGCGGAAAGTTATGAACTAATTGAGAAAGAATTCGGAATGAATGTTATGAGTGATTTGAAAGAAAATCCGTACTTATTAATTAGCGGGAAGGCAATTTACAAAGAAGATCCAGAACAAATTCGTCGTAAAAAATTGTTCGGTATTTTTTAAATAAAGAATTGGTGATGTCTCCTAACCGTTATCAACGGGGGCACTCGGTCGTGCTGTGGGTAGAAATTTTATTTCATGCCTACCTTAGACGCTTGTCGTCGGGAGTATGGCGTGAGGATGGGTTAGATGCCCATAATTTATTTCTAATGGAAACTCTACCTATGGAGTTATAAAAATGACTCTATAGGTAGGGTTTTTGTTATTGTTACATACAAATAAATAGATTTATAGGGGGAGTATAATTGAAAAAAGTAAGAAAAGCGATTATCCCAGCTGCTGGTCTTGGGACAAGATTTTTACCAGCAACGAAGGCGATGCCGAAAGAAATGTTACCTATCGTCGATAAACCGACAATTCAATACATAATAGAAGAAGCGATTGAATCAGGAATTGAAGACATTATTATTGTTACTGGAAAAGGAAAACGTGCTATTGAAGATCATTTCGATCATTCTTTCGAATTAGAACAAAGCCTTTTAGAAAAAGGGAAGTATGAAATGCTTGAAAAAGTACAAGCTTCCTCAAAAATAAATATTCATTACATAAGACAGAAAGAACCAAAAGGTTTAGGGCATGCAGTATGGTGTGCGCGTAAATTTATTGGAAATGAGCCATTTGCGGTATTACTTGGTGATGATATTGTGCAAGCAGAAACACCGTGTTTACGTCAATTAATGGATCAATATGAAGGTACACAGTCGTCAGTTATCGGTGTACAAACAGTGCCTGAAAACGAAACACATCGTTACGGTATTATCGATCCAGTTGAACAAAATGAACGTCGTTATCAGGTGCGTCAATTTGTAGAAAAGCCAGTTCAAGGAACAGCGCCATCTAATTTGGCAATTATGGGACGTTACATATTAACACCAGAAATCTTTATGTTCCTAGAGAATCAGCAGACAGGTGCAGGTGGAGAAATTCAATTAACAGATGCGATTCAACGTTTAAATGAAATTCAGCGTGTATTTGCTTATGATTTTGAGGGAACTCGTTATGATGTTGGTGAGAAGTTTGGGTTTATTAAAACGACAATTGAGATGGCGTTACAACATAAAGAATTAAAAGATGAATTATTGGAGTATATGACTGAACTTATAAAAACAGAAAATATAAATGTGTAAAGGTGAGGTGAAAAGGTTGGAAGAAAGAGGATTAATGCATAAATCTGTGGAGAAAGAAATAAGTGTAGTGAAAAAAATATCAATTTTCCATGCATTTTTTAAAAGGACACTGGATATTATAGGTGCTATTGTGGGTTTGATAGTATTTTCTCCGTTTTTTATTATAATTCCTATCCTTTACATGCGTGGGGATGCGAAAGGACCAGTTTTCTTTAAACAATCCAGAATTGGTAAAGATGGTAAAGTATTTGGTATTTATAAATTTCGTTCTATGGTAGTTAATGCAGAAGAGAAATTAGAAAAAAATGAAGTCTTATATAAGAAATATGTAGATAATAACTATAAGCTTGAGCCAGAGGAAGATCCACGTATTACAAACATAGGGCGCTTTTTACGAAGAACAAGTTTAGATGAACTACCACAGTTTATCAATGTCCTTAAAGGCGATATGAGTTTAGTTGGTCCGAGACCAGTAATTCAGGAGGAATTAAAAGAATACGGCTCTAAAACTTCAGACTTTTTATCTGTGAGTCCTGGTTTAACAGGTTATTGGCAAGTGAGTGGTAGAAGTGATGTAGGATACCCAGAAAGGGTAGATATAGAATTATATTATGTATACAATCAATCTTTAAAATTAGATATTATTATCTTATTTAAAACAGTTTTATTGGTCGTATTACGTAAAGGTGCTTATTAAACATAATCATCACGTTTTTGAGATTATTCATAAATAGATTCCTTGAGAGAATTATAGCTTGTTCTATCTGAGGGATCTATTTATTTTTTTTATGTCAAACTTTTAGAAAGCTGAATAATATTAGATATATCATTATAAATATTAAATCTGATACATTTAATGGAATTAAGAGGTAATGTAAAATATGAGCGGAAAATATTTTCTTATAGGTCCTTATCCTCCTCCATTGGGAGGCGTGAGTATATATATATATAGGTATAGTAAATTTTTAGAAAAACAAGGTGAAGAAGTAGAATTTATCGATTTTGATAAAATGGGGCGTTTAGAAAAGTTTAAATTTTTAATGCGTTATTGTTTAATATCACCACAAAAGCATACTTTCCACCTTAATGAATTTAATACATTAACTATGATCGCTTTATTGTTACGGCCATTTCAATGTAGGATTATTTTACAAAATCATTCTATAAGAATTTTAGATACTTTTCGTAATATGAAAAAAATAATGACTAAATTATTTATAAAAAAAGTAGATTATTGTGTGTTGGTTGGAGAACATTTAAAAGATGGATATAGAAAGAATAACATACAACTACCAAAACGAGTCGTAGTAAAATCACCCTTTATACCACCTCCATTAGAGGATGAAGAACATATTTTATCGACGTATAGCGAAGAGGTTATAAGTTTTTTAAATAACCATGAACAAATATTAATAGGCAATGCCTCAAAGATTACATTTTATAAGAATATAGATTTGTATGGAATTGATATGTGTATAGAAGTAATAAGAATTTTAAAAAACAAGTATCCCAAAATAGGATTGATTTTCGCTTTGGCAGAAATAGGAAATGAAGAGTACTTCAAAAGTATTTTAGAAAAAATTAAAGAATATAAAATAGAGGGAAATATATTATTTCTTACAGGGCAAAAAGAATTATGGCCCCTATTTAAGAAATCAGATATAATGATTCGACCAACTTATAGTGATGCTTACGGTATAAGTATTGAAGAAGCAATTTACTTTAATTGTAGAGCTATTGCAAGTAATGTTTGCAATCGGCCAGAGGGTACAATATTGTTTGAAAACCGAAATATAAATGATTTAGTATGTAATATTGAAAAATGTATTGAAGATATGGATTCTAAGGAGAAATCAACATGATGCAGATATTAGCAAATTTGAGAGGGGAAATCCATAATAATATAATTCAACTAAGAAAAAAAGGTTTTTTTAGTTTATTATTAACAAAATTTTTAGTACAGTTTGTTGGGTTCGGAAGTGTTATTTTAGTTGCAAAATTTATTTCTCCTGAAAGTATGGCACAGATAAAAAGCTTACAGACTTATTTAATATTAGCTGTTCTAATAGGTACTTTTGGAATTGATACGGCAATATTAAAATATTGTGCGGAACCTAGGGAGGATAGCGAAAAAAATTATCTTCTCTCATATGCGATTCGAAGAAGCATAATTTTTTGTGTGATTGCAGTATTGTTATTTAATTTGTTTTTGTTTTTTGTTCCGAAGTATTCTATATCTCAGTGGGGATTGTATACCTTATGCATTCCAATGCTAGCAATGACAAATATTTTAATGAGCTATTTACTAGCTTTAAAAAAAGTAAATCGGATGGCCGTTATACAATCAATAATAAAAATACAGAATGCTGTATTTATTATTATTGGAACATGGTTGTTTGGCATTAAAGGATTTATCATTGCTACAGTATTAGGATTATTATTAGGATTATTACCTTTGTTTAAAGAGATAAATTCAATAAAAATATTACATAAAATACCTTCTAAAGTACCATATGCATTTTGGAGTATTGCGTTTTTTAGTTTTTTAGCGAATTTCACCAATAATATAGGGAATTATGCAGATATTATTATTATGGATAGTTTTACTACGGATCGAGTTGAAATGGGGTATTATGCCATAGCGACTATATTTTTACTAGGAGCAACTCAGGTTACAGCTACTTTACAAAGTATTTATACACCATATTTAGCAGAGAAAAATAAAGATATCAGGGCATTAAAGGCAATGACTTTTGATATCCAAAAAAAGACTATAATAATAAGTATTGTTGTTGGAGTAGCTGTTTACATTGCCTCAATGATATTTGTTCCCATTTTTTATGGGGAGGCTTATATAAACACAGCAAAGTATACCGGAATATTAATGATTAAGTATGTTTTGTATTCTTCGTATGCAATCACAGCTGCAATGTTAGTTTCTTTAGGAAAGATGAGAGAAAATTTTTATGTAACAATTATCTCAACACCTATAGCTTTATTTAGCAGCTATCTAGCTATTCAAAATTTCTCGGTTGTTGGAGTGGCATGGGCGCAAGTGTTTAATGGTCTGATTATTTTGGTATTACAGTATTCTATGGTATTTAGAGTTTTAAAAAAATGTGCATAAACTACTAGTTTTCTTATTGTTAGATAAAGTATTGGTTATGTAGTTTAATACTTTTTTATATAAATGGTTGTTAAGGGGATGAAACGCATGTTAGATGCCTATAGATTATATTCAATCGCTAGAAAGCAATATTTAAAACGAAATTTTAGGATAGCAAAAATTATTACAAAAATAAATAATTTAGTGCATAATTCAAATATACCTCATACAGCTCAAATAGGTGAAAATAGCTCATTTGGTTATGGTGGCATAGGAGTTGTTTTGCATAAAAATTGTAAAATAGGAAAAAAATGCGTTATTGGTCAAGGATGTACCATAGGAGGCAGAGCTGGACATGGTGGTCCACCCGTAATAGGGGATAATGTTTATATTGGCCCTGGTGCAAGATTATTAGGAGATTTTAAAATAGGAAATAATGTAGTAATAGGTGCCAATGCGGTTGTTATTAAGGATGTACCTGATAATAGTGTGGTAGGAGGAGTACCTGCGAGAGTTTTAGGTACAGATCCAAGTAGATATCTTAAAATGGAATAAGTGAAAAATATTAATATAGGAGGGGTTTTGTGTATTTAAAAAAGATAAAAGGATTATCCCCAAAGGAAATAGTAGTAAAAATTAAGAAAAAAACTTTTACTACTATTTCTAAAGAAATTAAATGTGTTCAAGATAACTTATATCCCTCTTATTCGAAAAAAATTTATAAATACGAGTTGGAAAATATTTTTTTAGATCCCATAGAGTACGAATTTACTGATTTCGAAATCAAGCAAATTAAAGAAACAACATCCCTCTATTTAAAGCATTATTTTGATTTATTAGGATCCGGATGGACTAAGGTTCAACATAATATAGAATGTAGGGGGCTAGGAGAGTATAGATATATTGCTAAAAAAATTGAATCAAATAATGTTGATGGATTGATAAGAAATTTAGTTAATAAAAAAAATATCCCCTATAGTAAATATGTGCGGAGTAAAATATCAGATAACTATTTACCGATAGATTGGAGAATAGATTTTAAATCAGGTTATTGTTGGGATTCAAGAAAACATTCTTCTAAACTATCTTTTGGTAAACAACCGGGAGTCGATATTAAAGTGCCTTGGGAGCTTTCAAGAATGCAACACTTAGTTCAATTTGTATGGGCATATAAATTAGCGAAACAAGGAAATGAAGGATTTGCTAGTCCATATGTATATGTAAGAGAATTTCAAGATGAGATCCTTGATTTTATCTCTACAAACCCACCTAAATTCGGAGTGAATTGGACATGTACTATGGACGTTGCGATTCGGGCGGCTAATTGGCTTTTAGTTTATGATTTATTTAAAGTACAAGGAGTCAAATTTGATAAGGAATTTGAAAAAATATTTGTACTTTCTATACATGATCATGGTAATTTTATTTTTAATAATTTAGAGCGTAATAAGGATATAAGAAATAATCATTATTTATCTAATATTGTGGGGCTATTCTTTATAGCTACATACCTTCCTGCCACAGAAGTGGTATCACAGTGGTTAAACTTTTCATTCCAAGAATTAATTCAAGAGATGAGTTTTCAATTTTATGAAGAAGGCTCAAACTTTGAAAATTCAACTACTTATCATCGCTTATCTAGCGAACTCATGCTTTATGCAACAACAGTGGCGCTAGCGTTACCTGAAGAGAAAATAAAGGTATTGCATAGTTATAGATTGCAAAATCATATTGAAATTTGTAAAAAACTAGGATTTGAAATTGATTCGGATAAATTTTGGGATTTCCATAAAGGAAAAACATTTCCGAATTGGTATATAGAGAGATTAGAAAAAATGGCTGAGTTTACAGTTGATATTACTAAGCCTAACGGAGAAGTTGCACAGTTTGGTGATAATGATAGTGGAAGATTCTTTAAGATACAGCCGTCTTATAATTTAGTAACAGTTGAGGAGGCTAAGCAAAAATATTTAAATTTAAGTACTTATAATGAATTAAGTGATAAAGAAAAGTACTGGGATGAAGACTTTTTAGAACACCGCTCTTTAGTCGCGGGAATTAACGCTTTATTTAAAAAGAAGAAATTTTTTAGCTTTGTAAATAAACCTTCTATAGAACATACATTAATTAAAAATATAGTAAAAAATAACATTAAACGATATGAAGAATCTATTTCACAGAGTTTAAAATATAATGTGTTAGACGTTTCCATAAATGAGCATGAGAAAAATGAAATAAATAAATTAGAGCAACAAGAAAAATTTGTTCAATATATTTTTAATTCTAAATCAAATTTAGTTGAAGGTTTAAAAAAGATAGCATATCCTGACTTTGGTATGTATATCTTTAAATCTCAAGATTTTTATTTAGCTATTAGGTGCGGGAAATTAGGTACTAATGGAAAAGGAAGTCATGATCATAATGATCAGCTCAGCATTGAATTAGTAATTGATGGGGAAGATATTATAAAAGATCCTGGAACATACCTATACACCCCAATACCAGAGAAAAGAAATTTATTTAGGTCAACAAAAGCACATTTTACAATTCAATTAGGTGATATAGAACAAAATAACTTTTATTATGGATTGAGTGGCTTATTTAACTTAGAGCATAATACAAATAGTCAGTGCCTGGAATTTAAAAATAATAGTTTTATAGGGTGCCATAGTGGTTATGGTCAGAAAGTATATAGGAAAATAGAAATATGTGACAAACAAGTAGTGATAACCGATTTTGGAACAAGTATTGTTAATCCGGAATTCAATTACTATTCAAATGGTTACGGACGAATTATTAGGAATAAATAAAATTTTTTTCTATACATTTCTAATTAACTAAAGAAGGAATAATAAAAATAAAATTACTTTATATAATGTAAAATTTAAATAAAATTGAGAAGGGATTTATTACGGAATATGAAGAGAGTAATGGTAATCAGTTATTGGTATTATCCGGAAAATGTAGCCCGTGCATTCCATGTGAAAGGTATTGTATCTTCTTTGATACAAGAGGGATATCATGTAGATTTAATAATTCCTAGAAATACTATGTATCAAGGGATTGGTACTAAAAAATCAGAAAATATAACTGTACATCAAGTGAAGCCAGGTATTTTACTCCATAAAGAAAAAAATAGATGGGATGTTAATAAAAATATATTAAATAATCCCCGTAGCAATTTTCTTATTAAAGGTTTGAAAAAACTATATGATGTATTTGTTTGGCCAGATCGAACAATTGAGTGGGCCATCAATGCATATCGCTATGTTAAAAAAAACAAATTGCATAATAACAGTGCAGCTATGGTGACTATAGGTTTACCGGTTTCTACTCATATTACAGGACACCTATTAAAAAAAGAAGCTTCGCATTTAAAGTGGATAGCAGATTATGGAGATCCTTTTTCTTTTAATCCAGATAGGAAAATAAGAAAATACGATAAGTTTCTAGAATCAAGGGTACTTAATAATGTAGATTCTATAGTAATACCAACAGAAAGTGCGATAGATTGCTACACTAATCTTGGTGTAAATAGGTCGGAAATTCATGTTATCCCTCAATTATTTGAAGAACAACAGGGTGAAAGTAACTATAAAATAGATAAGAGTAAATTTAATATAATGTACGCAGGGTCTTTTTATAGAGGGATTAGGAGCCCAGTAGAGTTTATTCATGGTCTAGTATTAGCTAGTAAAAATAATCCAAAATTACATTTTCATTATTTTGGAAATGTAAATGCTTTAGAAGAATTTTTAAAAGTTGAGGGATTGGATATAAAAACAATTCCTATTACGGTAAATACATTTAAAAATAGAAGTGAAATTATTAGCATTATGAAAAAAATGGACTTGTTAATTAATCTAAATAACAAGAGTACAAGTCAAATACCTAGTAAAATTATTGATTATTTGTATGCAAATAAACGAATTTTGAATATAGGATCAACTTTAACTGAACTATTTGATAATGTAAATAATCAAAAGGAACAAATTGCAGATAAATTACTTGAAATTAGTTTAGATAGTGTAGACTTTAACTATGCGGATTTAAAGGAATATTATAGTTATGCCTCTAATGCTAGAAAATATATGGACTTGCTTGATTAAATTTAAATAATAAATATGTTAATAAAGACGGTAGGAAGATAAATTAGTTAACTAAAAATATGGGAAGGGTTCTTGCGACATTAAAAATATATTTAATAGAGTAAGATTAAAGATAGGATGATATAAATAAATGCAAAAAGGTAGAATAGATTCACTTTTTTATAAGATATATATATTTATGGCAGCATTCTTGGGATTTTTATGGTTAAATCCATTTTTCACATGGAACAATAGCATAATACCTCTCTTTGGAATAATTCATATCTCAGTATTTTTATTATGGATTAGTATATCGGATTACAAAATTAATAAATCAAATATATTTAGTGCTTTTTTAGCTTTTATATTAATAGCAATTTTTAGTTTTAAGGACGAGAATATTATTCGTAACCTATGGCTATATTCTGTTTCACTTATTCCATTAGTTTTGATAAGGAATGAGGAACGTTTAAAGATTTATGATAATTTTATTAAAATAGTTGCCATATCTCTTATACCAGCAATAGCGATAGCTATTCTTTTATTTGTAGGAATAGATTTACAATGGTCTCAGTTATCTAGTACATCTTGGACAAAACCTTACTATAGGAATTACTTTAATTTATCTATCTACCACTTTTTTAACGGATCAGATCAAAGGTACTTCCTCCCTTGGGGAGGAAGTATTGATAGAATTTGTGGAATGTTTGATGAACCAGGAGTAGTTGGAACAATTAGTGGTTTAATCTTAGCATCTAAAGGATTTTCTTTGCGTAGAGGTTATGAGAAAATATTATTTGTAGCAGGGATATGCTCTTTCTCATTTGCTTTTTATGTAATTGTATTTTTATATCTTTTGATAAAGAAGTACAAATATGCTTTGCTATCAATAGGTGTGCTACTAATATTAATGAATACTGTACCTAAAGATACTTATGTATATGAAAAGATTCTTTACAGGTTGGAGTTAGGAAATAACGAATTAGAAGGAAATAATAGAGCGAACGCAGCATTCGAACAAATATATAAGGAATTTTTGCAAGATGGTAACTTATTGTTAGGGATGAAAGAAAAAGAGTATTTTTATAAAGCAAATGCTTATGGTTCAGAGGCATTATCTTGGAAAACCTTTGTAGTAGTAAATGGATTTTTATTATTCGTCCTTCATACCATATATTTTATGGGGCATGCTTTTGCTATGAGAAATAGGTATATCTGGATTTTTTGTATAATTTACTTCCTATCTATTTACCAAAGGCCATACGATTTTTCATTAAGCTATTGGCTTATATTTCTAGGGGGACTTGCTGGATTTAATAAGATGTCAATATCTAAATTTAATTCTTCAAAAAAGATTCGAGCGAACACAAATAGTCCTAATGCAGCTATTAATCAACTGGAGTAATTTAAGATATATATAACAGAATTAGGGATTGGGGAATCCAGATTAATTTAGATTCCTGTAATCCCTTTTTCTCATTTATATTAGAAAAATGATTGGAGCGAGTATATGTCAGAAATAGCTTTATTAATTCCTGTATATAACGATCAAGTTGGTTTAAATCAAACCTTAGAATCTTTATTGAAGGAAACAAAAGAGAAGGTAGATGTAGTAGTTGTTGATGATGGTAGTAAGGAACCAATCCTTGTTCCTAAGACTGTTGGAATTCACCATATTATTTTTATAAAATCTGAAGTTAATAAAGGAATTGAGCATGTCTTAAATTTAGGGTTAAAGTATATTTGTGATAATGGTTATACATTTGTTGCGAGGATAGATGCAGGAGATACTATTGAACCTAATCGATTTTATAAGCAAAAACAATATATGTTAGATAATCCAAATTATATGTTAATAGGTTCCAGCGTAAGACATACGGATATGGATGGTAAAGAAGTGTTTATAGAGCGTGTACCGCTTTCAACAGATGAGATAAAAAAGAAGATGCATATTAATAGCTGTTTCCCGCATCCATCAGTTATGTTTAGAACAGCAATTATTGAAGAGATTGGTGTATATCATACTGATTTTCCAGCGGCAGAAGATTATGAATTCTTCTTTAGAATAATGAATAAATATGAGGTTTCGAATTTAGATGAAGTACTTATTTGTAAAGAAATCAATCCAAATAGTATCTCATTAAGTAGGCGAAAAAGACAGTTGTACAGTAGAATAAAAATTCAAAAAAAATATTTTAATCCTCTAGTTTTAGAAAGCTACGTGGGAATAATAAAGTCTTTTATCTTGCTAGTAGCTCCTAACAAGCTAATTATTGGTATTAAATCTTTACTAAGTAGATCTAACTAATGATAAAAGGAGCAGTGAGGAATGAAAAAGGTTGTTTTTATATGTGAGGCATTAGGTGGGGGAGTTAGAAGACATTTAGTAGATGTACTCTCAAATTTAGACCTAAATAAATATGAAGTACATGTTATACATGGTACTCAGCGGGTAGATGATGTATTTCTATCGGCAAAAAATAATCTTATGAGAAAAGGGCTCTATTTTTACGAAGTCACAGAAATGGTGAGGGAATTATCACTTAAGAATGACATAGGAGCTACAAAATTAATTATAAAAATGCTAAGGGAAATTAAGCCGCAAATTGTTCATTGTCATAGCTCTAAAGCAGGTGCAATAGGCAGGATAGCAGCCAAAATATGTGGAGTGAAACAAGTGTACTATACGCCACATGCATATGTATTTCAAAACCCAAATTTATCAGCAAAGAAAAAGTTCATATATAAGAACGTTGAAAAACTATTAGGTTCTTTAACAACGAAGGTCCTTCATGTTTCCAAAGGTGAAGAAGGATTTGCTTTGGGACATAAAGTCATTTCATTAAATAAATCAATGGTAGTATATAATGGTATTTCTTCACCACCTACAGATAGTAAATTTCCTTTAAAAGATTGTAAAGAGAAATTGGTAGTAGGAACAATTGCGAGAATGGATTATCAAAAAAACCCATGGTTATTTATTCGTATAGCTGAGCAAGTTATTAAGGAAAATCAAAATGTTGAGTTTGTATATATTGGAGATGGAGAGTATTTTAAAGAAGTTTCTGATTATGTTAAAAGGAATAATTTAAGTGAATTCATTAAATTAAAAGGATTTCATTCAAACCCAGATATAGAATTAATATGTTTTGATATATTCTTATCTACTTCCTTATACGAAGGTATGCCATATTCATTAATAGAGGCATTATCATATAAAAAACCCATTATTGCTACAGATATTGTAGGTAATAATGAAATAGTGGTTGATGATTATAATGGTTATCTTTTTGATAAAGATAATGCTAGAGAAGGGACACAAAAAATATTAGAAATTATAAAAGATTATAGCCTATATGATAGGCTTTCTAAAAATGGCTTTAGGACATTTGAGGAACATTTTACGATTGAAAAAATGCTATCTTCAATAGAAGAGTTATATTCTAAATAAGAGACTATAGGTAGTAAAGGAATCCAAAATTAAGGGTTCAATAATCATTGATACGTAATAATAGAATTTAATTAACTGCAAGGATAATAAAGTATAGTGTGTCTATATGAAATTATTTGAGTGAGTTTAATTTTTTATGATTCTATATTTAATATAACGTTGATATATGAGTTGAATAATAAAAAAGATAAGGATTGGTGAAGATGAATAAAAAAGTTTGTGTAGTAGGTTTAGGTTACATTGGTTTACCAACTTCAGCTATTTTTGCAAAAGCGGGATATGATGTTATAGGGGTAGATGTAAACCCTGTTGCAATTGAAATGATTAATCAAGGTAAAGTTCATATTGAAGAGGTTGGATTAGGAGAATTAGTTAAAGATGTAGTAGAAAAGGGGAAATTGAGCGCTAGTGTAGAACCAACCAAAGCTGATGTGTTTATTATTGCTGTTCCTACACCACACAATGCTGATCATACTGCAAATTTAGACTATGTTGTAGAAGCTACTAAGTCTATTTTACCATTCTTACAGAAGGAAAGTATTGTAATTGTAGAATCTACGATTCCGCCAAGAACTATTGATGATACAGTGGCTCCAATTATTGAGGAACAGGGATGGAAAGTAGGAGAAGAAATTTACCTTGCACATTGTCCGGAACGTGTGTTACCTGGACGTATTTTAATTGAATTAGTAGAGAATACAAGAATAGTTGGTGGGATTAATAAAAAATCTACGCAAAAAGCAGCCGAAGTTTACGGTTGTTTTGTAAAAGGAGAAATCCTTGAAACTACTGCTGTAACAGCAGAAATGTCTAAGCTTATGGAAAACACATTCCGCGATGTAAATATTGCATTAGCAAATGAATTAGCAAAAATCTCTGAAAAACTTGGCGTAAATGCTTTAGAGGTTATTAAATTAGCTAACCATCATCCTCGAGTAAATTTACATCTTCCAGGACCAGGGGTTGGAGGACATTGTTTAGCAGTGGACCCGTATTTTATTATTGAAAAGGCACCCGAAGAGTCTCAATTAATTTCTAATGCGCGCTTTATAAATAATTCTATGCCTGTATTTGTTGTAGAGCAATTAGCAAAAATTATTCCAGATAAAAATGCAAAAGTTGCAGTTTTAGGAATTACATATAAAGGTAATATCGATGATGTCAGAGAAAGTCCAGCTATGACAATTGTAGATTTACTTAAAGAACAGGGTTATGAAGTTGCTGTACATGATCCTCATGTTCATGAAAATCAGGTCCATTTTAATTTATATAGTCTAGAGAATGCTGTAAAAAATGCAGAATGTATTTTAGTACTAACAGACCATAATGAGTTTAAACAAATAGATGAACAAGTCATTATTGATAACGCAAGAAAGGCTATTATATTTGATACACGTAATTGTATGAATATAAGCAGTAAACAAATTTCTTATTACAATTTTAATAATCTATATGAACTAAGAAGTTTAGCAAGCATAAGAGTATAATAAACTAATTGCAAATGGTTGGTTAAAAATGTGTTTTATTAAATGAAAAATTAAATTAGATACTTTATGCGAAGAGTATATAAAAATTTGAACTCTTGCAATTGAGTGCATAAAGGAATTTGATTATTTATGATGACTATAGATATTTTGAATGTATTTAGGCTATAATTGTAACTATGTTTTTTGAGAAAAGATTTCGATTTTCGAAAGAAGGTTAAAAAATGAAAAAGAAAATTTTATTCTGGGTTCTAGGTATTATTGGAATTCTTATTGTCGGTGGTGGAGTATATGCTTATACTGTTTATTCTAATGTTTCTAATACATTAGATGCTGTTCATAAACCATTAGATCGTGAGAAATCTGAAAAACGAGAAAAGAAGGTAGATATTTCAGATCAGAAACCCATATCTATTTTAATGATGGGGGTAGACCAACGTGGTGAAGACCAAGGAAGGTCGGATTCATTAATGCTATTTACATTAAATCCTACGACGAAATCTATGAAAATTGTTAGTATTCCACGTGATTCTTATACAGAAATCGTTGGAAAAGGTACAAAGGATAAAATTAATCATGCTTATGCTTTTGGCGGAATTGATATGGCTGTAAAAACAGTAGAGAATTTTCTTAATGTACCAGTTGATCATTATATTGAAGTAAATATGGATGGATTTAAAGATATTGTAGATGCTGTTGGTGGTGTAGATGTAAATAATGATTTAGATTTCACATATGAAGGAATTCATTTTGAAAAAGGAAACATTCATTTAGATGGTAGAAAGGCATTACATTATTCTAGGATGAGAAAGCTTGACCCACGTGGTGATTTCGGACGTCAAATGCGCCAACGTCAAGTAATTCAAGGAGTAATTAAACAGGGTGCTACAGTTTCTTCTTTAGCAAGTTACGGTGATGTATTAAAAGCAATTGAGAAAAACGTTAAAACAAGTTTAACGCAAGACCAAATGTTTGATATTCAAAAGAACTATAAAGATTGCATGCAGAATAGTGAAGAAATCCAAATCCCAGGTGATGGTCACAAAGCTGCTGATGGTATTTGGTACTACTATGTTCCGGATGCAGCAAAACAAGATTTAACGAATAAGTTAAGAACACATCTTGAATTGACTAAGTAATATGTAATAACCCAACTCCTTTGGAAGGAGTTGGGTTTATTTTTGCATGGATTTATATTAGTATTATATATTGTGAGATTAATAGATGAGGTGAATCGATGAATAAGAAAGCAGTACTTGTCCTTGTTATTTTTGTATTGTTTGTAGCTTCGATTGTGAGCGGTAAATTGTACTGGAATAAGAAGATTGCAAATGCAACAGGACAAACGAGTGAAGTAACGAAAACAAAAGCTGAAGTAAAAGATAGCGGAGCAAAGAAAGAAGAGAAAAAAGAGGAGAAAAAAGAGGAGAAAAAAGAGGAGAAAAAACAAGATGCAAAGTCATCTTTTAATGAGGCATACGCGAAGAACTTGCCAGATGCAGTGAAAGAGAAGTTAAAGAAAGCTGCTGAGGATAAAAAGGCAGTAAATCTTGTTATTGTTGGTGATGAAGCTTCTTCATCTGAAAAAGGTGCTTGGGCAGCTAAGCTAACGGCTAATTTAGAAACTGCTTATGGTAAAGGTTTATGGAATGTGACTGTAAAGGAATATAAGGGTGAAAGCACAGAAGAGTTAATTACGAATAAACGTGATAAAGAGATTGCAAAAGATAATCCAGATGTGATCTTATTTGAGCCACCATTTATTACTGATAACGGTAAAACTGGTAATGGGAACTCTGTTGTGAATACACAGAAGTTCGTTCAAGCACTTTCTACTAGTGCAAAAGGTGCTACGATTATGATTCAACCATCAAATCCAGTTTATGGTGCGAAAAATTATCCGAAATCGATTGAAGCATTAAAACAATTTGCGACGCAAAATAATTATACATATATTGATCATTGGGGAGCATGGCCGGATGCTTCAACGAAAGCAATTTTACCATACCTACAAGAAGAATTCGGTTTCCCAAGTGCAAAAGGACATGATGTTTGGGCGAAACATGTAACTGATTATTTTGTAGCTAAGTAATAAAGGAGAGATAAAAGGTGTACGAGTTCCCGTATACCTTTTCCTTTTATAATTAAGATATCTGAAAATAGTAGGAGGAAAACAATGAATTCAATTTTAATCTGTGGCGGAGCTGGCTACATCGGTTCTCACGCTGTGAAAAAATTAGTAGACGAAGGTTTATCTGTAGTAGTAGTAGATAACTTACAAACTGGTCATGAAGATGCAATTATGGAAGGCGCGAAGTTTTATAATGGCGACCTTCGTGATAAATCATTTTTAAGGGATGTTTTTAAACAAGAAAATATTGAGGCGGTTATGCACTTTGCAGCTGATTCTTTAGTTGGAGTTAGTATGGAAAAGCCCCTTCAATATTATAATAACAATGTGTATGGTGCACTTTGTTTATTAGAGGTAATGGATGAGTTTAAGGTAGATAAGTTTATTTTCTCTTCTACTGCGGCAACGTATGGTGAGGTAGATGTTGATCTTATTACTGAAGAAACGATGACGAATCCAACGAATACGTATGGAGAAACGAAGTTAGCAATCGAGAAGATGCTTCATTGGTATAGCCAAGCTTCAAATTTACGTTATAAGATCTTTAGATACTTTAACGTGGCTGGTGCAACTCCAAGTGGTATTATTGGAGAAGATCATCGCCCAGAGACACATTTAATTCCTCTTGTGTTGCAAGTGGCGTTAGGCCAACGTGAGAAGATTATGATGTTTGGTGATGATTATAATACACCAGATGGTACTTGTATCCGTGATTATATTCATGTTGAAGATTTAGTGGCAGCTCATTTCTTAGGGCTTAAGGATTTACAAAACGGCGGAGAGAGTGATTTCTATAACTTAGGAAATGGTAATGGTTTCAGTGTAAAAGAAATCGTTGATGCAGTTCGCGAAGTTACAAATCATGAAATTCCTGCTGAGGTAGCACCGCGCCGTGCGGGTGATCCAGCACGTTTAGTTGCTTCTTCTCAGAAAGCGAAAGAGAAGTTAGGATGGGATCCTAAGTATGTAAATGTTAAAACAATTATTGAGCATGCTTGGAATTGGCATCAAAAGCAACCGAATGGATATGCTAAATAAATACAATAAGTGAAAGAGAGGGTATCGTCGACAAAATATGTTCGACAATACCCTCTCTTTTTTTATAGAATTTTTGCTATACTAAACTGTACTATAATACATGATGGAAGGAGGAGAATGATGAAAATACTTGTGGTTGATGATGAATCGAGTATTCGTAATTTGATTCGGATGCAGTTGGAGATGGAAGGTTATGAAGTATTGGCAGCGGCTGATGGGAGAGAAGCTTTAGAGCGATGGAATGAAGGGCCGGATGTATTGATTTTGGATGTTATGCTTCCGGATACGGATGGGTATGAGTTGCTTCGTTTGTTCCGTGAGAGGGATAGGGATATTCCGGTGCTTATGTTAACGGCAAAAAGTCAGATGAATGATAAGTTGCTTGGCTTGCAGCTTGGTGCGGATGATTATGTGACGAAGCCGTTTAATTATGCGGAGCTTATTCTTCGGGTTAAGAATATGGCGCGGCGTGTAAAGAAGACGGAGGCAGCTGTAAGTCATGAAGTAATTGAGGCCGGGGATATAGTGATTTGTCCTAAGGAAAGAAAGGTACATGTGAGTGGACAAGAGATTCAGTTAACGTACCGAGAGTTTAATTTATGTCAGTTGTTTGTTTCAAATCCGCAGCGTGTGTTTATGAGGGATGAGTTACTTGAGAAAGTATGGGGATTTGAGTATATCGGAAATACGAGAGCAGTTGATATTATGGTGCAGAGACTTCGAAAGAAGCTTGGGACGAGCGGAGAATATATTAAGACAATTTATGGCGTAGGCTATAAACTGGATTGTTAAGTGGTGATGGCATGTCTTTAAAGAGAAATATGGTGTTCGGAATAGTTGGGCTGTTAATTCCGATTTTTGTTCTTTTATATGCAGTTGTTTATATTACGTTAGAAAAGAATATGTATCATAACGCAGCAGATTCTTTAGAAAAGTTAAGTGTAGAAGCACAAATTTATACGATGAATTATTTAGAGAAGGAAGCAGAAGTGGATACGCTTGGTCCGAATTCACTTTTAATTGCGTCGTATTTAGCGAAGCGTATGGATGTCCGTGTGCAGATGATCGGGAAGAATGGAGATGTTGTTGCAGATACACAAAAAGGAGCATTGCTTCACCGTAACATCGACATTGAGAGTTCTTTGAAGGGGAAGAAGTCTTATGTTTTTGAGGAGGCGGATCCCGCTCCCATTCTTTTGTTTTCAAGCCCGGTTTATTATGGAAACGATGTCATTGGAAGTATTCGTTTTATAAATGAGTTAACGGGTGAGAAGGAAGTTTTAACAAATGTGAGCTGGACTTTCTTAATGACGTCTCTTTGTTTAGTAGCTACCGGTATTTTCTTTGCAATTCGTTTGGCGAAGTCTCTTCATAAACCAATTGATCAGTTGAGACAAATGGCACAGCGGCTCGCGAATGGTGATTATAAGAGTAAGATTGAGTTAAATGAGTACGTGGAAATCGCTCAACTTTCAGCATCTTTTAATGCGATGGCTGATGGAATTGAACTGCATATTAAGCAATTGCAGGAGGAGAAAGAGAAGCAGAAAGATTTCCTAGACCGCATTACGCATGAGCTAAAAACACCGCTAACGGCAATTATCGGTTATGTTGATTTAATTCCGAAGTTACAATCGAAAGAAGATGTACAGGAAAGTCTTCGTTATGTGGCTGTGGAAAGTGAGCGTTTATTATCACTTGTAGAGGAACTGCTTAAGTCCTCGAAATATGGGACGAGTACGTTTGAAGTGTCTCCTACAGTTGTGAATATAAAGGAATTGGCAGAAGAAGCAGTTTCAATTGTGAAACCTCGTCTAAATCAGTTTGAAATTGAAGTGGTAAATGAGTTAACGGATGTACATGTTGTTGCGGATTTTGATAAGACGAAGCAAATTTTCTTAAATGTGCTTGATAATGCAATTAAGTATAGTGATGCTTCGCACATTCGTATGAATGTAATTGTAAATGAGCATGAGGCGAAGGTTTTTGTTCATGATGATGGGATCGGTATAGATGAAGTGGTGCTTGCAGAGTGGAATGAGTCTCCGAAAGGAAAGGCACTTCCTTCTAGTTACGGGAATGGTTATGGTTTGTATATTTGTCAGGAGATTATGAATAAGCAGGGCGGAAGCATGCGGATTGAGAGTAGTGAAGAAATAGGTACTACAATATTCATTACATTTTTGCTTCCGAGAAGGATGGAAGACATAAAAAACTTGAAAGCGGTTAAATGATACATTTATGAAACAATTATGCGGTATTTTCGAAACAACGTTTTTTTATCTTGGAGGTAGGCAGAAATGAAAAGGCTATCATTTCAAATTCTTATATTTGTCATTTGTATAATTGTTTCTCTCGTTTTGTTTTATGTTATGGAGAAGCAAATCTATAATCGAATCAACATTGTAAATGATAAACAAGCCGTTTTACAAAGGGTGAATGAATCTCTTCCAATTGAAGTGAAAGTAAGACATGAAAAGTGGGGAGAAATCGTTGTAACGGATGAAGTCCGTTTGCATACGATTATTTCATTCTTTGACCGAATTCGAATAGAGCCTGGGGACGTTAAGAGCCAAGAACAAGTATTTACTGGAGAAGTAACGTACTTGAATGGACATAAGCGTACTTTTGCAGTAGGTGACTTGTTCCAGTATGGGGAAAATGTATACGGAAAGAATGGCATGGATCCGATGATTTCAGCACTTCAAACGTATTTATTAAGCCTGTATTACACGCCAGAGCGTATTAGTGATTTCTTTGCTTCAGCAAAGGATGTCGTAGTACGTCAAGGCGATGTGGTACGTACTATCAATCTTACGCACATACTTGATTCTATTCGATACGCAAAGCAAATTACAGATTACGGAGAAATTCAGAAGTTATTACAATCGCAGAATGAACCGATTGCTTATATTACAGCTTATAAAACAGGTAAGCGTGTAAAGAATGATCGTGAAGATATTCTTACGATTTCTGTGTATCCATCGTACTTTGTTGTGCAATATCTCGGTGATAATAACGGGAATGTCATGTATATGAAAGGCTCTCTAGCAGAGTTATTCGTAAAGGAGAATGCGTCATGAGAAAGATAGCCTTTTTCTTCTTTTTGCTAGTAATTGGAGGAGCGATGTCTAGTTGCTCTCGAGATACAACCTCTATTAAATATAGTAAAAATGGTCTCCCTATTTTGGATGATCGTCATATTGTTGCGTATGTGGCGGCTCGTGAGGAAGTTGGTGAAGCGTTACTTTCATCATTTTGTAAGCCGCGAGGATGTACGTATGAATTTATTCGTCTTTCAACAGAAGAACTTCTTCGTAGAGTGGAAGAAGAAGCTGGAAATCCGAAGGCGGATATTATTATTGGCGGTACAGTAGATGCGCATCAAATGATGAAGCAAAAAAATCTTTCTATTCCTGTGATAAGCCAACATGCAAATCGTATTTCAAAAACTGTTAAAGATAAAGATGGTTATTGGTATGGTTATGAAGTGGAGAAGCTGGCAATTGCGATTAATAAAGAGCGGTGGAACGAGGAAATAGCGCCGCTCGGTCTCTCGTATCCGTTAAGATGGAAAGATTTATTGAATCCAGTATATAAGGGGAAGATTGTCATGCCCGATCCAAATGTTTCAGGTACAGCATATACGTTTTTCCAATCACTTATTGATACGTTAGGTGAAGAGGAAGCGAAGGAATATGTGAAGAATCTGGCAGAACAAGTTGGAGAAGTAACAGTGAATGGTTACATCCCAGCAGAACTTGTTGCGAGCGGTGAATATATGATAGGCATCAACTTTATGGGAGATCAGAGAATGCTTCAAAAACAAGGCTTTCCGATTTTAAGTAACGAACCTGAGCAAACAGGGTTATCTGTTAATGCGATTTCTAAACTAAAACGTGCACCGAGTGGTATTATTGCGGATTTATTTATTGATTATTGTTTATCAGAAGAAGCGGGGCATATTTTAGAAAAAGTGTCGTTTGGCGTACCAACGATGTTTGCGAAGAATGAGAAAGAAATAGAAGGACAGCCGGTTAGAAGGACGAACCAAAATATATCAAATAGCGGAATAATCGAGATATGGAATAGACAGCGTCTCTCTCTGAAGTGAGAAAAGGAGACGGAAATATATGTTTAAATGGCTTAAGCCAGCACCTGCAATTGAAAGATTGCCAGCGGATATGATCGACCGTGTATATCGATTACTACGTATTCGTGTGTTAATCGGGATTTCAGTTGGATATGCTGCTTATTATTTAGTTCGTAGTAACTTTACGTTATCAAGTACGTATTTAGTACAAGAATATGGTTTTAGTACAGCTGAAATTGGTCTACTAGGTTCAGTAATGGCAATTGTTTATGGATTTAGTAAGTTCTTTATGGGTAATTTATCAGATAAAGCTTTCGCCCAGCGCTTTATCGCAGTCGGTTTATTCTTATCAGGGCTTGTAAATATTTGTTTCGGTTTTGCATCATCATTTGGGATGATTGTTACATTACTCGTTGTTAACGGTATTGTACAAGGTATGGGAGCACCACCTTGTAGTATTGTTATGACGAAATGGTTCTCGAAGAAAGAACGTGGTACGAAAACAGGTCTTTGGAATATTTCACATAACGTTGGTGGAATGCTTGTGCCACCACTTGTCGGAATTGGTGTAGGTATTTTCGGTGAAAATCATTGGCAAGGTGGCGTATTTATTTTCCCTGCGATTATCGCAATGGTAATTGCAGTACTTGTTTGGATCAATGCGAAGGATACACCAGAATCTGAAGGTCTTCCTCCAATTGATGAGTATCGTAATGACTATGAAAATCTTGAAAAAGCAGATAATGCTAACAAGATGTCACCAAAAGAAATTTTAATGAAGTATGTAGTGAAAAATAAATTTGTATGGTTCTTATGTATTGCGAATGCTTTTGTTTATTTAATTCGTTTCGGTGTTATTAACTGGGTTCCACTTTATTTAACGACAGTTAAAGGATTTTCAAAAGCAGAAGCGCATGCGGCATATGCAATCTTTGAAGGTATGGCAATTCCAAGTTCATTAATCGTTGGCTTTTTAAGTGATAAATTATTTAAAGGAAAACGTATGCCATTATGTATTATTAGTATGGTTGGAGTTGTTATTGGTACGTTTATATATTGGCAAGCAACTAGCGTACTTGTTGTAAGTATTGCAGTTTCTATTATCGGTTGTTTAATCTATGTACCACAGTTCTTAATCGGTTTAAGTGCGATGGAATTAGTACCGAAATTTGCAGTAGGTACGACAGTTGGTATGTGTGGTCTATTCGGTTATGTAGGCGGAAGTCTTGTAGCTAACGCAGCAATTGGTGTTATTGTTGATAGTTCTGGCTGGGATGGTTGTTTCATCTTACTATTAACAGGTGCGGTTTTATCAACAATCTTCTTATTTATTGTTCAACGTGGACATGAGAGAAAAGATCCTAAAGTAGCGTAATATTTTGTTTGAAAAAGCTATCCAATTTTTATATTGGATAGCTTTTATATTTTTATTTAGGAAAAATAAATAGTATGTAAAATTGCAGTTTAATATGTAAATGATTTTTATTACTTAATATAATTTTTTTAGATTCCATAAACCAAATAGATACATGGTTGTACCAAAAAATCCGCCAGCGCAGCCCCAAAGCATAACATCAAATAAAGAAATAGAGATTTCTTCTGAACCTACATAGGGAAGGATATAATTCATAAAAACAAACATTTGAAAGCCCCAAAGTACACCTGCTTTTAACCCAGCTTTTCTTAATTTTTTCTTGTGTTGTAAATATTCTTCTTTTGTTGCACATTCAGTATCACTTAAACCTTTTTTCTTGAATTTAAAGGCTAAATAATTAGCGTAAATCATATTAGATAGAAAAATAAATATAGTTCCTATAGATATTGTGTGGTTCATAGTATCAACAAGTAACATAATAAGCATTACCAACATATTTAACCACCACAAACCAATTCCAGCTACAGATAACTCTTTATTGATTTCTTGTTTTTGGTATTCATCTCTCTCACTTAGTGTTCCAACAAAACTATTATAAACTCTTTCTTTCCATTCAATTTTCATCATTTAATCTCCCTCCCAAAATAGACTATTTAAATCTGTTTTTAGTGCTTTTGCTAATTCGATACATAAGGCTAAAGAGGGATTATATTTATTGTTTTCAATTAAATTTATTGTCTGTCTCGCCACGTTAACTTTTTTAGCTAACTCTAGTTGCGATAGCCCTTCAGATTTTCGATATTGTTTAACGTTATTCAAATATAACCCTCCCATTGATGGTTGTAGACCTCGTGTACCGAAATGTCATTTATATGTGACATTTTATAATTGAATAGATGAAATGTCAAATATATATGACAAAAATGATTTTAATAATTTATCTTGGTAAGAAGTTTATTAATAAAAGATGGCTTACATTCATATAAAAGTACTTGAAAATTCAATTTAAATTATCCTTTTTCCTTTCCTTAAATCTATCTTAAAAGATATAATGTCATATTTCTAATCATTGGAATTTTTGTTACAATATAAATGGATGTGTAAAACTTTGTAAAAATAATGTAATAATATGTAATCTATTTTCAGAAAGGTTTATACAATTTTTATATTAAACTATTAAGTTATAAAAGGGAGCGAGAATATGTTACCAAATACGGTTCGTACTCCAAACAAGAAGAAGAAATGGATTATTATTGGGGTTATTGCACTAATTGTTATTGTAGCGGCAATTAATATTTTTGTTATGCAAGGTAAGAAGAAGGGTGCATCAACAAATGCTGATGCTGTAAGTTTTGAGAAAGTGACAGAGCGTAAGCTGAATAATACGAAGTTAATTTCTGGTCAGGTGAAGCCTGGTAATATTGAAAGCTTCTATGCAGATCCGGCCAAAGGGAAAGTGAAAGATATTGAGGTAAAAGAAGGGCAAGAGGTAGAAAAAGGTACGAAGTTATTCTCTTATGATAATGAAGAGATTAATCTTCAAATGAAGCAAGCTGAGCTTGATCAGAAGATGGCGGATATGCGTTACGATCAAGGGAAAAAGAAGATTGATTCGTTGAAGAAAGAAATTAAGAAGGCGAAAGATAGCGGAGCTGGGAAAGAAGTAACAGATCCGATGGACGAGCAAGTAAACGAGTTAGAGATAGGGCAAAAAACAATTGACCTTGAGAAAGAAAAAGGAAAGTTGCAGAAAGAAGAGTTAAGTAAGAAGCAGAAAGAACTTACGATTTATAGTAATTTCGCTGGTGTTGTTCAAAAGTTAGATAAAGATGCGGCACAAAGCTCATCTCAAGCGTTAGGTGGTCAAGGAAAAGCGTTTTTACAAGTAGCTTCTAAAGATCCATTCCAAGTTCAAGGTACGTTAACTGAGCTTCAGAAGTCACAAATTCAAAAAGATCAAACATTCACTGTGACGGCGAAAGCAAATAATAAGAAGAAGTGGACAGGTAAGATTACAGAGGTAAGTGAGTTCCCAACGAGCGCAGAGATGGCGCAAGCTGGCGGCGTTGGTGAAGCAACTCAAAATATGTCCCAATATACATATAAAGCTAGTCTTGATAGTCAAGATGGTTTATCTCCAGGTTATCATGTTTCATTGCAAGTAAACTTAGAGAATAAGAAGATGATTGCTGTCCCAAGTAAGAGCATTGTAGCAAAAGGCGATGATGCATTTGTTTATGTTGAGGATAAAGGTAAGCTTCGTAAACAAAATGTGAAAAAAGGTTCTACTGATGGGGACTGGACAGAGGTTGTAGAAGGCGTAACAGTGGGGCAAAAGGTGGTTAAAAATCCTTCCGACGATGTGTATGACGGAATGGAAGTGAAAGAGAAATGATTACGTTAAATAATATTGCTAAAACGTATTATCAAGGAAAGTTGGCAGTGCCGATTTTGCACGGTATTAGTTTAACGATTCAGAGCGGTGAGTTCGTTTCGATTATGGGACCGTCTGGCTCTGGTAAGTCGACGCTTATGAATATTATCGGTTGTTTAGATCGTCCAACAGAAGGCGAATATATGCTGAATGACGTGAATATCTTAACAGCAGACGAGTCAAAGCTTGCTTTAATTCGTAATGAATATATTGGCTTTGTATTCCAGCATTTTAATTTACTGCCTCGTCTTTCAGCAGTGGAAAATGTTGAGCTTCCGCTCGTATACGGTGGCGTGAAGAAAGCAGAGCGTCGCAAGCGTGCTTTGGAGGCGCTAGGTAAAGTTGGATTGGCAGATCGCGTGCATCATTTACCAAATGAGTTATCAGGTGGACAGAAGCAGCGTGTAGCGATTGCAAGAGCGATTGCAAATAATCCAACGTTTATTATGGCCGATGAACCGACTGGTGCACTTGATACGAAGTCTGGTGAGCAAGTTATGAATATTTTCACGAAGCTTAATGCAGAAGGTACGACGATTGTTATGGTTACGCATGAAGAGGAAGTGGCAGCGTATTCTTCCCGCCGCATTGTACTGCGAGACGGGAAAGTTACAGAAGATAGAAGGTGTGCGGTATGAGTTTACTAGATAGTATAAAAATTGCCTTATCTTCTATTTTAGCTCATAAACTGCGTTCAGCTCTTACGATGCTGGGTATTATTATCGGGGTAGGTTCGATTATTACTGTCGTTGCAATTGGGCAAGGCGGGGAAGCGATGTTGAAATCAAAATTCGCAGGTTCTGGTGGTAATAACCTTATGCCAATTCAATTTAAAGCAGATATTAATGATGAATTTGCTATAGGTGGATTTGAAATACCGAAGTTAACGGAAGAGGATATTTTGGAAGTAAAACAAGTGAAAGATGTTTCACACGTTATTACAACAAATTCGACAACAGAGACACTGGATGTAAATGATAAAAAAGCAAGGCTGAATGTTATTGGACTTGATAATGAATATTTTGCGGTTAATAAAGTAAAGGTTGTAAAGGGCCGCTCCTTAAATGAATCAGATATTTCTCACGCGAATAACGTTGTGATGATTAGCACAAAAACAGAGGAAACGTTATTTAAGGACGTAAACCCAGTTGGACAAATTATTGAGATGAAGGGACAGCCAATGCAAATTATTGGTGTGTATACATCAGATAATGAATTTATGGGATTTGAAATGGAAGAAGCGTTAATTCCTCTTACGTTATGGCCTGTTTTATATGGGACAGATGATATTCAAAATATCGCAATTCAAGCTAAAAATGTAGACAATTTAGAAGCAGCAGGGAAACGAGCTGTTGATGTATTAAATAGTCGTAAGCCAAGTGAAATCCCAGGTAAATATGAACTGGTGAATTTAAAAGAACTCCAAGAAAATGTTTCTAAAGTAACTAGCATCATGACGATGATTATCGGTGGTATCGCTGGTATTTCATTAGTCGTTGGTGGTATTGGTGTTATGAATATCATGCTCGTATCTGTAACGGAGCGTACGCGCGAAATTGGGATACGTAAAGCGCTTGGAGCAACGCGTAGTAAAATTTTATTACAGTTTTTAATTGAAGCTGTTATGTTAACACTTTTAGGTGGTTTAATTGGAATTGGTCTTGGGTATGGCGGAGCATATATCGTTTCTACATTCGCAAAATGGCCACCGCTCGTTTCGTGGGAAGTTGTCGTTGGAGGCGTACTGTTCTCGATGACACTCGGTATTATTTTCGGATTAATTCCAGCAAATAAAGCTGCGAAATTAGATCCAATTGAAGCATTGCGTTATGAGTAATTAATAGTGTAGTAGAACTACACATTACCGTTCTAGTGGGCGGTTCGTAGCCTCTATATGAGGAAGTGAACCGCCCGTTAGAACGGGTTATATAAATAGAAGGAGGCGTTATAATGGAAGCTAATATTAATACGCAAGATGTAGGTGCGAAGAAGCCATCATTATTAGGAATGATTACTTCTCCAAGTGAGCAGTTTGAGAGAATGAAGACGAGTAATGCAGTTTGGGGTGCATTTTGGCTACTTGTTTTAATAGCTGGGCTTGTTGGGGGATTTGCTGCTTATGTATATTCTCTAACACCTGAAGCAATTAAGCTTAATAAGGAATTAGGTGTTACTGTTTCAGCTGCAATGACATATGGTATGGGATTTGGGGTAATTGCTATTAGTATGGCATTTGTCTTTCTACTTAGTGCCGTGGTGTATAAAGTGTTAATGGTATTTATAAGCAATGATACTTCTTATAAAAAATTATTAGCGATTACTGTATATTCAAGTGTTATTTCATTACTAGGTTTATTAATAAATACGATTTTAGCATATATTTTAGGTGGATCAGGTCAAGAAATGTACACTGGCCTAGAGCCAATTTTTGCTTCAAGTAGTGGTGTTGTAAAAGGCATTGTAAGTAAATTTGAAGTGTTTACAATTTGGGGATATGCAGTTACATGGCTAGGTCTTCAAATTACAGCAGGTTTAACTAAAAAGCAGGCAACAATTATTACTATTGTTTTCTTTGTTTTAACTCTTGGAATGGGCGCTTTACAAGGTATGTTCCAATAAGGAAATAAAATAGAAAGGTGGCTCTTTCAAGAGTCACCTTTTTTTATTTTTACCCCTATTTCAAATACCACCAACAAAATTTCAAATACTAGCTGGTGTAATTTCAAATTCCGTCGGTAGTATTTGAAATTACTCACGGTGAAATCTTTTCTTTATTTTTATATTGTGAAGGTACCGCGGAATACTAGAAAGGTATACCTTTTAGAAACGGGTACTGTGTGAAGCCAGCCACTTTTAAAGAGGCAGTTGTTTTGTACGAAGGGATGATTGTAAATCAGATAAAGAAATTAGGTATTCGTAAAGATTATGAAGAGTATTATCAATGTGGTTTAATCGGTCTTTGGCATGCGTATGAAAGGTTTGATGCAAAGAAGGGGTATTTCCCTGCATATGCAGTTGTAACGGTGCGAGGTTATATATTAGAGAGATTGAAGAAAGAGTTCGCAGTGCAGGAGAAGTGTGTATGTGTAGGAGAGTATGAGGATATCTTTCATTTTGAGGATGTTGAAATAAGAGTAAAGGATTTTATGAGCGTGTTAGATGAGAAGGAGAAGTATATTATTTTTGAACGTTTTTTTGTAGGGAAGACGATGGGAGAAATCGCTTTAGAGACGGAAATGACATATTATCAAGTAAGATGGATGTATCGGCAAGCAATCGAGAAAATGCGGGATAGTGTAAAAGGATAAAAATAGGAAATAGAATGGAAGGTGAGGAAATACTACCTTCCATTCTATTTGTTATTAAGGTGATGAATCTTGCATGTTCATTTGGGATAATACATATCCAGCTTTCCATAATTGCTGACTTAGCTTATGGGAACTAATTTGTATCGTTACGGTAGCTCCGTTTGAAAAATGAATTTTAGCTCGTTTAGCTTTTTTGAAAAACTCTATTGTATGAACATGTTTGAAGAAAAGCCAAATACAATTTGGAGAAGCAGGAGATTCTGTTGGGAAAGCACAAATATATTCTCTATGATTGATCGGAATTGGAACGTTTTGTTTGAATTTAAATTTTGTTTTTACAGCATTACGTCTCCCTTGATAAGTAGAATGAATATTTGTTAGACAAGATTTCTGTATAAGTTGGAGAGCAGTTTGACAGGAGTAAAGATGGTTTCCGCTACTGTCGATAATTTTTGTACGGTAATAAGGGTGTTTACATGGTTCAAGCATCATTGTAGAACTAGAAATAAAAATGTTGTTTTCATTATCCATAATTCTATAGCCTCCCTTATAATTTTAATTCCGAATATAATTATATATAAATTAAGTAAATTCACTGTTAATATTCTATTTCATATTGTAAATTTTGGCTATTCGTTTACAATCAATAGGTGATAGTCTTTCTAATTTGCATCGCTTGTACATATATATGAAAATAGAAAAGAGTAGGCGGTGATATAGTATGAAGAAAAAGTATATTATTATGGCTTTAGTTGTCGTTCTCCTAGTATATTTAGCAAACAGTAATCCGAGTAAGGGCGAATATACAGAATGGGCAGCGAAGCAGTTTATGAAGCGTAATGATGTGAGTAAGAAGCTAGATGAAGTTCAAAAAGAGAATGAAGAGGGTCTCCTTGGCGACTTGGCATCGGCCGGTAAAAAGTTAGCGAAAAAGTATGTTGAGCCACAAGTTGGGTTATTAATTGATCATTATACGAAGCGAAATGATTATATATTCTTCTCAACATATACGACTGAGTTTGATATAGGGGAAGAACATTATAAGTACGTATACGTCGGTTTCTCAAAGATTTTTATTCCGATTGAAATGCCGAAGAAAAAAGACGAATCTGCAAAATGATGCAGATTCGTCTTTTTAATTTTATAGAGTAATTGGAACTTCAGATACATTTTTTTCTACAAGGCGAGCTCCCTTTTTTCGTGTATTTTCATCAATGGATGAAAATACAGATGAGGCAAGGATTGTATCCATTACTTGATTTACGACTTGTGCATCGATTGGTGTGATGGGCGTATCGATAGAAAAAACGACTGTTTTTCCATCTTCTTTCGCGAAAATCAACTCTAGTACTTGCATGTGTTATTCCCTCTTTTGTATTTATCAAGCTATTTACGGGATTCGGGTCTGCCGGTTAAATTGTGGTCTAATAATCAGCGGGGATGAATAAAATCCCCACTAATCCGAGTTTTACTTTATAGTTTAGAAAGATCTGATGTGCTTACAAGTTGCACAGCGTGAAGTGGTGATGCTTGTAAGGAAGCTAGAGCATGAGCTACGTTGTGTACTTGATCTAAGCTCGCGTTTGTTTTAACACGTTTAAATTGTTTGCTCTTGAAAACTGTTTTACCGTTCTTATCTAATCCGTTGTTTAAGACAAGACGTAAAGTTAAATCCATTACGATTGTTTCAATTGCCATGTGTATCACCTCCTTTCACTTTATAAATAGGGTACAAATGTCATGTTTTGGCGTGAAATTTTTTCTTTTTTTTGGTACCCTTAAAAGATTAAGAGAGGAGAATTCTGGATAATGAATCGTAAATGGTTATTTTGGATTCCTGTATTACTATGGATGGGGCTGATTTTCTATTCTTCGGCACAACCATATAAAAAGCAGGATATGCGTTCAGATATTGAACAATATGTAAATGTTGAATTTGTGAAAGAGCATTTTTCATGGGTATCTATTGATTATGGTGGAGGAACCCCTGTTAGTATTGCGAATAAGGGGGTAGGCGGATTTATTGAGTTTTTCCTTCGTAAAGGTGCTCATTTTATGGTGTTCTTTATGCTAGGTTCATTGATTTATTACGCTTTTCATCGATCAGGTCATTCGAGGAAAAGATGTTTTATATATGCCCTTCTTTTCGTTGCCGGTTATGCAACATTTGATGAAATTCACCAATGGTATACGGGAGACCGTACACCAATGTGGCAAGATTCATTGCTTGATACGTGCGGTGGGTTAACGGGGATTATAATAAGTAATTGGTTTTGGAATAGAAAAAAGCGCTAATCTCATTTTGAGATTAGCGCTTTTTTTGCGGGTAGTAAAACTCCCCGTAAATGGCCTAATTAAAGTTTCACTTTATACACCAAGTAATTCTTTTAGTTCGTCTGTTGATAGTTCAGTCATCCAACTATCGCTTGTGATGACTGCATTGTTTAGAGATTGTTTTCTTTCTAGCATTTCATCAATTTTTTCTTCTAATGTTCCTGTTGTAATGAGTTTGTGAACACGAACAAATCGTTTTTGACCAATGCGATATGCGCGGTCTGTTGCTTGATTTTCCACAGCTGGATTCCACCAACGATCGTAGTGAATGACATGGTTGGCAGCGGTTAAGTTTAATCCTGTTCCGCCAGCTTTTAAGGATAAGATGAAAATGTCATACGTTCCGTTTTGGAACTCCTCAATCATCTTGTCGCGATCTTTTTTCGGTACACTACCGTTTAAGAAGAGGACACGCTGGCCGAATTTTTCTTCTAGCACACGTTTTAGCATGTTCCCCATGCCGATGTATTGAGTGAAGATGAGGCAACTTTCATTTTGATCTTTTATATTTTCGATGAGCTCCATTAACGTTTTTGTTTTCATAGAGCGTTCAACGACATTTTGTGGCTCTTCTTCTTTTAAATAAAGAGCTGGATGATTACAAATTTGTTTTAGCTTGTTCAGCATAAGTAATATAAAGCCGCGTCTTTCAATTCCACTTAATCCTTCGACATTTTGCAGTGTATCTTGAACAAGTTGTTCATATAAGGAAGCTTGTTCACCAGTAAGAGGACAGTAAGCTTTTTGTTCTTGTTTATCTGGTAAATTTAATGCGACTGTTTGATCTTTCTTCGTTCGGCGCAGTAAAAATGGTGAGATAAACCGTTGAACTTGCTGGATTTTTCCTTCATCACGATCCTTTTCAATTGGTGTGACGAAGCGGCGTTGGAATTGCCCTAAGCTTCCTAGATATCCATGATTAATAAAGTCGAAAATGGACCAAAGTTCAGCGAGGCGATTTTCCATCGGTGTACCAGTTAAAGCGATTTTGTGATTTGCTTGCAAGTTTCGTACTGCTTTCGACTGTTTCGTATGTGGGTTCTTAATATTTTGTGCTTCATCCAAAATAACAGCATCCCAGCATAATGAAGTTAGTTCTTCCTCATCGAGTTGAGCCAATGCATAAGATGTTAATACAACATCTGCTGATTGAAGGAAATCTTCAAAAGAATTGCCCTTATCTCTATTACTTCCATAATGTAATTGAACACGTAAATTCGGTGCGAAACGCTCAAATTCTTTTTGCCAATTTCCAAGAACAGATGTCGGCGCTACGATTAATGCAGGGCCTGTTTTGAGATTGTTTTCTTTTATATATAGTAAGTAAGAGATTGTTTGAATACTTTTCCCGAGTCCCATATCGTCAGCTAACAATGCCCCAAATCCAAGCTTTCGTAAATATAATAACCATTCAATGCCGTGTTGTTGATACGGCCGAAGTGTTGCGTTTAGTGAAGTAGGGACATCTACTTTTGGAATATCTCCAATATGAAGCAGCTTTTGGAATAGTTCCTCATAATATCCATCTAGTTCGATTTCAATATCAGTAAACGGACTATCATCTTCTACAATTTCTGTTTCAGCCGTATTTGATAAATGTTGCTGCAGGACATCTTTCATTTCTAGTCCGTATTTATCGGCACGGTTCATGAGTTTCCTTACTTCTTCGATAAAGGCTGGATCTAGTCGCATCCATTGACCGTTTATATTGAATAGACGTTTATTTTGTTCAACGAGTTCGAAAAATTCGCTTTCTGATAAATCAATGCCGTTCGTCGAAATGCGCCAATCAAAATTAACGAGCGTATTCATACCGAAGAACGATTGTGTTTGTGCTGTATTTTGCTTCAGCTGGACACGTAATTTCGGTTTTGTTGCTTTTAAATTTTGCCACCATGATGGTAGTAAAATTGTAATGCCGGCTGCAAGTAATTCATTGCTTGCTTCTGTTAAGAAGTTCCAAGCTTCTGTTTCAAAGAGCTCATTTCGGAACGTATCTCCTTCTTTTAACCACGGTATGAGTTTACTAAAACCTTCTTGTGTTTCTGTAATCCGTTCTTCGTAATCGTGCCATCTTTTCGGTAAGGAATCGATGTTTTCATATACATATATGCGATGCGCCCCGCGCTTTGGTGTCACAATTGTTTCAAGCTTCCACATTTCAAATTCTTCTTGTGGTTCTTGTAGTCTTAGTCCGATTGTAAACGGAAGATCATCTTCAATATAACCAATTTTCCGAAGCCAATCTTCTTCATGTAGTGCTGTTTCCAGTTGTCTTTTCGTAAAGTCATAATGTTCATATAGTCTTTTAGCATCTTCCCAGCCGTCATTTGAGCGGTTGTCTTGTAATATGCTTTCATTAACTGCTGCTGAGAAAAGCGATGCTAATGTGTCATCTTCAATTGGTGTATTTTGAACTTTCCAAGATGGTTGTTTAGGCCAATGATTCATATCTGGTACGAAACTACCACTCGTAAAGGCATCCCATAGTTCATTTGCATCTTTCGTAAGTGCTGTAATCGTGCCGTTTATTTGAATATGTGCAAAGGAATTCATCGGTTTGTTTGCAATGTATTCAAAGGCTTGTGCATTTGTTAGCAGCACACCTTGTTTTCCTTCGAAGGTTGCTTCTTTTAGAAACGTACCGTAGAAAGAAGTGGAGTGCCATGTGAATGCATTTCGTTTCCAACTTGTTACGGATAATGGAGTACCGCTGTCATCTTCTCCCCAAAGGAACCAACCTTGACTAACATGCTGGAGCCTAATTGTTACTTCAGTTTGATTGATCATCGATTAATTTTCCTTTCCGTAATTCCTCTTGTAGTGCACGCAGACGTGAATGGAGATTGGCGATGTGAATAATGAAAGCATCCCATTCATCGGTGCGTTTTAATCGTTTATATAATGTACGTAATTTCTTTAAGTAACGAACTGCACGTTTATATGATTTACGATTTCGTTCTTCAATCGCCTCTACAGCAGCAAGATGGTAAAGAGGAAGTGCCACTTCTGGCGCTTCTTTTTCAATATCTTTCAGTGGTTCTTTCAACAGTTCAATTGCCTCAAATCCATATAAGAGATGAAGCTCTGCCCATGTGCGATACTGTTTTTTCGCGAGTACGTACTGTTCGTAGTTTGTGAAACTATACGGCAATAGTTCTTGTAAAATCATTTCAAAACCAGCTTGTTCATTTGTATGTGTTGCATATGTTTCATACATGATTACAAATAGCCGAACGATATCTTTTATGAAAATCGTATTTTCGTGATCTTGGATCGTTTTCTTTACTTGTTTATACGTAAAGGAAAGCCAGTTTTTTGCACGATCCCATTGCATGGCACTTAATAGTTCTTCTAACCAATAGAAGTATAGACTCACAACAGAAGCAGGTTGTTTCTTTAGTAAGTCCATCGCTAGTAAATCTTCATCATTTAAAAAGAGAAGATGAGAAGACGCTAATGCTTTGGATAGTGGATTGATTTTCGTATCGATTCGTTTTTCTTCCTCTTGTATGTTCTCTTTATTGTTTAAAAGTTCACTCCATATGTGACGATAAATGAAAAATCGCTCTTGCGTATAAGCGTCGGTAGAGAAGAATACTTCATGGACGAGACGAGCTGTTTCTTGCAAAATTATTTCAGACTCTGAAGGAATCGCTTCTGATTGTAAGTCCCGAACGATGGATTCCACTTTATCTACAAATAGGCGAATGACATTAACAGGTTGGTGATAAGAATACGTTTTGTTTGCTTCGAATGCCTGAATTTCTTCTAATAATTTTTGAAAGCAGTAAATTGCTGCATGTAACCTGAATAATTCATGTATGGCGATGACGCGCGGAGCTTTCCGCTCAAGCTTCGTATAGAAATCTGTAAAGATACTCATAAGAAAATACATTTGTTTATAAGTAAGGCGAGCTTGTTCTTTTTTAAATGATTCATATTCTTTTTCAAAATATGATTCCCAACTTTTATAATCCGTTTCTTCAAAAGCTGATGATTGCAATACTTGTCTTGCAGTTCTAATAGGAGGAAGGGAAGGTTTCGTATTATTTTTAAATAAAGTTAATACATCTCCTACTTGCCCGAAACTAGACGCTGCAGATAGTAATACAGCGAGCATATGCTCACATTGTGTTGGTGCGAAGCAATCACAATAACTTTCAGCGACATTACGAATCGGAATATGAACGCTATATACGTTGCCTTCCGCATCTACAGTTCCTGACAGTGTATAACCATCAAAGTCAACGTTGTAGACAACACCACTACGATATAGGTGCCGAGCTGTAGCGACATGTTCCTGATCAGCTGTTTGCTGCGGATCTAGTCCTTGAACGAACTCATTCGCAATCATCATAATTTCATCTTTCGTAATTGAGTGTTGCAGCATAATATTCCTCCGTACACATATTTCTTTCCTTTACCATTATAAACAAAAAATGCTCAAAACAGAAAAAATGAAATTTGGATTACATAACTTGAAAATCATGGTAATATATAAAATGTTAATTTTATATATGAGTATATACGTATATGAGGAGAAATGATTTGTCAGATTTACAGACGAAGTTAGGTAGTGGAATGAATAAGTTACAAGAAGGAATAGAACAAGGGAAAATGAAGTTGCAAGTTGCACAAGAAATTGCTCAATTGAAAAAGGGAATGCAAGTGCAAATGCAGAAAAAAGCAGAGGTTCTATTAGAGGTTGGGCAGCAAGTGTATGTTCAATTAAGAGGAAGTGGAGTAAATGAAGCGAGTTTAAAAGAAATGATTGCTCCAGTTCAAGAATTTGATGTAGCTATTTATCAAGCAAGAAAGCGCATTGTTGAATTGCAAAAACAACAAGGTGAAAAAGCTACATGTGAATGTGGTGGACCTTTATCAATAAATGATAAGTTTTGTGGTTCGTGTGGAAAACCTAACCCGATGTTAGCAGTAGAAAATGAAGGTGAAACGGTAAATTGTATTTCATGTAATGAGCATATTGATAAAAACTCTACTTACTGTCCAGTTTGTGGAATTAAGAAAAGTGGGGAGTGAATTAAATGTATTGTCGCACATGTGGAAAACAACATGGTGAAGAAGTAAATTATTGCCCAAATGAAGGTAGTATGGAGATTGCAGGAGCTATAGATGCAGTAACGTTAGAAAAAGATACTGCAAAATACTGCAAAGGTTGTGGCAGTGAAAATGCTCAAAAAAATTTATATTGTCAAAAGTGTGGGTATTCTTTATCTGTTGTGAAGAAAAAAGAACAATCTGTAAAATTGCCTACAATGGATGGTGCTCCTAAAGTTGAATTTAAAGCAGATAAAGCCGTTTTACAAAAAGGTTTTATTGGTGGGGCTGTTGCAAGTATTCTCATGTTAATTGCTGGCTGGATTGGTAGTTTATTATTTGCTTCTATGTTAAGTGAGATGTTTAGCAAATTTGCGAAGGAATTAGAAATGTTGCCAAGTTTTTATTCGAGTGCAACTTCTACGATGTTAAGTTACCATTTACTTGGTTTTACAGCTAACGATGATAGTGGATTGATATTTTCTTTATCTTGGCATACTCCATTTACATTATTATTAATCATTCCATTTATTATTTTCGCTGGTACAGGAATTTGGTTAGGGAAACAGCATGTTGCGAAAACGATTAAAGATCAAATCTTTATGGCAGCAACAGTTGGTATTATTTATGGCATCTTTTTATTCATTATAAGTTTTATAGCATCACAATCTTTTGCAATTCCATTCTCAGAAGCAGGTAAGATTACGGTTGGCTATTCAGCGATTAAGAGTTTATTGAGTGGTTTTGTATGTGGAACATTATTTACCTTATTAGGATTTATTGCTCATACAAGCAAAAACAATATGGCAGCAGCATTTCAAGAGTTAATGCCATATGGAGCGTCTGTTTATTACGGTGTTTCAGCTATGATAAAAGGACTTTTAGTAACAGCGGTAGCGGTTTGTATTATGGCGTTAGTAAGTAAGGAAGACGGTATTGAACCATTAAAAGAAATAACAACTTTAAAATCTGAAAGTACATTATTAGCATTAGAGTTAACACCTCAATTATGGAGTATGGCTCATTTTGCGCGTTAGAAGTATCAAGTCCAGCACTTAGTAAAGAATTTACTAGAATTGGTAAGAAATCAAATACATATGAGAGCACACTATCGTTTTCATTTATATCAGGCGTCTCTGTAAATGGCGTAGAGCTTAGAGAGATATTGATTTCAAAAGGAGCAAATGAGGAAAGCCTTGCAGAATTCGATAAAGTGAATAATGTATTCCATTATGGTTTATTACTGCTTATTATTCCATTGTTCTTTATGTTTAGAGCGGGAAGAAAGTTAGCTAAATTACCGACCGCCAATATATATATTACATTAGCGGTATGCAGTGGTTCTTACACAATTATGATGATTGTAATGAATATGATTTCTAAGTTCCAAATTAATGTTTCAGGAACGGTAACAGGTTTATTTGGAACAAGTGGAACGGTATTATCTATGCAAAATTCATTTATATATTTAACTTTGTTTAGCTTGATTGTGACATATGTAGCAGCATTTGCTGGAATAAAATTAGCTAAAAAATAGGAGGAGAGCACGTTGAAGTTTTGTGGAACATGTAAAAAGAATGTTGCAGACCATTTGAACTTTTGTCCTGAGTGTGGGAGTAAAGTAGAAGTAATCGTTGATAACACTGCTGCTTCATATACAGAATTACAAAGCGAGACAAAACCAGTGAAAAGTAAGAAAAATTTATTTTTGATCATTGGTTTTGTTGTTATTGCTGCATTATTATTTGGGGCATATAAATTTGGAGCATATAAGTTTTCAAAAGAAAAGCAAGTAAATGTAATGATTGAAGCATTCCAAAAGAAAGATATTAATGCAATTGATGAGTTTGTAAAAGCGAATGATTCAAGCTTAAAGATTAAGACAGAGGATATTAAAGCGTACATGCGTTATTTAAAAGAGAATCCTTCTTACAACAAACAATTACTGTCTTATTTACAGAAAGAGACAGTAGATCAAAAGTTAACAAAAGATAAACCTGCATTTAAAGACGGGGAAATAGTAGAAGAGGGAAAAGAGTGGTTCTTATATCCAAAGTATAAGTTAAGCATGAAATCTTATTATATGAGCATTAGTACAACTGCAAAAAATGCAGAAATACATGTGAATGACAAAAAAGAAACAGAGCTTTCTAGTGATAAAACTTCGAAAGAGTTGGGGCCATACTTCCCAGGTACATATGTTGTAAAGGCAACGGCGAAGACAGAACTTACTGAATTAGAAACAGAGAAAGAAGTAGATTTAGCGGATGAACAGAGCGAGAAGGTGAAAGTGGATTTATCGCTTGAAGGCAAGTATGTAAGCATTTCTTCTGATGAAAGTGATGCAACTGTATTTGTGAACGGGAAAAAACGTGGAAAATTAAATTATGGAAGTTATAAGCTTGGTCCTGTATCCACAGATGAAACAGTAGAAGTACATTTAGAGAAAACTACTGATTTTGGTGTGATGAAATCTGAAAGTGTTAAAATTGGAGACCAAAGCACGTATTACTTAAAATTCCCGAAAGAAACATCAAGTTCAGCGGTGGGCGAATTTGTAAGAAATCATATTTATGATAACGTACGTGCAATTTCATTAAATGATTTTAGTTTAATTGAAAAGAATTATGATAAGAGCGGGAAATCGTATAAGGAAGACCGTGATTATATACAGTATTTACACAAAAAAGGAATTACAGAAGACTTATTAGCGATGGAAGTTCGTAATGTAGAGCGTCAAAGTGATACGAAATATAAAGTAACGACATATGAAGAGTATCATATTCGTTACGGTGATGGATCTGTGAAGTTCAAAAGTTTTAATAACGAACATATTGTAACCGTGAATGGAAATGGAAAGATGTTGTATTATTCTCTTGGTGCAAATAATACTTTGAAATCAGAAGATGTATCTGGTCCAACTCGTTAATATGAGAGAAGCTGTTCAATATTTGAACAGCTTCTTTTTTGTAGCTAAATCGATATTTCGTGTCGAACCGTTGATATATCGTAAGTTATGATAGATATAATTGAAAAATCGTTGATATATTTTTTTACAATTATGAGTGTGTTTCCTTTAATATTTCTTGTACATATGGATCATGTAATATCTGCTCTATAATTGGTAACATGTTTTGTTCAAATGGAATGTCGATAGGAAATGGCTTTTGAGAGCCTGGTTTTACTCCATATTGCACAATTTTGTAATGTGTATTGTTTTCAGACTTGAGCACAATTAACTTATAGCGGTTATCATCGCCAGCGAGTGAGAAATCAATAGACGTAGCGTTATATGTTACTTCATCTTTATATATGTACGGTTTTGGCGTACCAATCCAGTCTACTTTTGCTTGTACATTCATGGGCATAGCCTCCTTATATGTATTATAAATAAATACAAGCCAGCTCTCAATAAAGAGAACCGGCTTGTAATTTAGCAGTCATTGGTTATTTTAAAATTTTCACTTTAACAGTTTTGCGTCCCCATTTTTGAGCAACGCTATCTGATCCAAGTAAGATATCAATACGGTTACCTTTAATTGCACCACCAGTATCTCCAGCGATAGCTTCTCCGTAACCTTCTACCCATACTTTAGATCCTAATGGGATTACTTTCGGGTCAACAGCGATCATTTTCATGTTTGGATTCGCAGTTAAATCATGACCCATTGCAGTTAATACACGGCCGCCATATGTGCCACCGTTTTCGCTCGGGTGAGCTGTATATGCTGTAGCTACAACTGTTAACTCACGACCACCAGAAGGTGTGTTAGTTTCAGCAGCTTTTACAGCAGGCTTAGCAGCTGGTTTTGCTTGTGCTGCAGGTGCTTGAGCCTTAGCTGGTGCTTCAGCTTTAGCAGGAGCAGTTGTTTCTTGTTTCTCAATTACAGGTGCTGTACCTGTTAAGAAAGGAACATGAACATAAGCTGTTTTCCCGTTATATTCAAATTGTAACCACTCATTTTGTACTTGGTTTGTTGTTTCGATTACATCGTCTTTCTTCAACTTTCCAAGAACCTCTGAGTTTGTGTTCGCTTCAGCACGTACGTTTAATACGTTAGCTGTTACGTAGTAGATGCTTTTTGTGAACTCTGCACTTACGAATGCGTCTTTACCGTTTAAAGTAACTTTTGACCATCCGTTCTCTGTATTTTGTACATCTATTTTATTACCGTTTAGTAATTTACCGACAACTTTTGATTCCGTAGTAGGGTTTTCGCGTACGTTTAGTACGTCTGTTGTTACAACAGTTTCTGCATTAGCAGATGATGTGAAAATCCCAAGACCAAAAACTGCTGCTGTTGCTATACCAATTAATTTTTTCATGATAGCCTCCATTGCGTTTGTTTTCGTGTCCTCATTATAGCAACAGATTTTTTCGGATTTGGGGAAAACACACAATTACAAACCATTCGTAATAAGTCGTTAATATCCTGTAATATAACAAAAAATATAGGAAAGCGTTTTTCATTCTATATGACTCATAGGTTTCTAGTTATATTCAAAATATTTAATACAACATGTTTTTTTCGACGTAAATAAAAATATTACAGGAATGTTACATGATGTTTACTAAACGATTACATTCCTTGAGTATTTTACCGTTTTATGGGTAATATAGTTATATAAACATAAACATTTTGTTTGTGAAGCTATAAACACGTGCTATATACTAGCAAAAAAACCGCATAATTGTTACAAAACGAAAGGGTTGCAAGGAAGAAATTTGCCCTTTTTTACATATGTAACACATCCTTTTTTAGGAAAATACATTCCTATCCGCGTTTTTCTCACACAATTTGACACCAGTATTTCTAACTTGTAGCTCTTGCAGAGTGAAAAGGTTATACGAAAGATAAGGCTGTCCATAAGAATTCGAATTGGTGAAGGTGAAAGTGAAAGTAAGAAAATCACCGCAAAATTATAGTTTTCTATCCGATTTTACATATCGGAATTTATGTTATTTACAAAAGCGAAACCTACGAAGGGGGATTTGATGAGGAAACTGACAAAAACATTCATCGTTTCATTAACATTATGTATTGCATTTACAATTTGGGGGATTATTCCCGAATCTATTATTGGAAAAGGTAGTTTAGGAAATGTAACAACCGCAATTCAAACTGCATTAGTTAGTAAGTTTGGCTGGTTTTATATTATTTCCGTTTCTATTATTTTAGGTGTGTCTATCTTTTTAATTGTTTCGAAATACGGTTCTATTCGTTTAGGTAAAGATGATGACGAACCTGATTATAGTTATATGACATGGTTTGCTATGTTATTTAGTGCTGGTATGGGTATCGGCTTAGTTTTCTGGGGCGTTGCCGAACCATTAAATCATTTATACGCACCTCCGTTTGGAGATAGTGCAACTGAGGAAAGTGCGCGCCTTGCACTGCGTTTTTCATTTTTCCATTGGGGATTACATCCTTGGGGACTATATGCGTTTGTAGCGTTATGTATTGCTTATTTTACCTTTAGAAAAGGAAAAGCAAGTACGATTAGTGCGACAGTAGGTCCGTTATTTAAGGGCGGGGAACACGGGCGTATTGCTCATTCATTTGATGTGTTAGCTGTTTTCGCAACTGTGTTTGGTGTTGCAACGTCATTAGGTCTCGGTGCAAAACAAATTGCAGGTGGTGTTAGTTATTTAACATCTATCCCGAATTCATTAACGACACAGTTAGTTATTATTGCAATCGTAACAGTTCTTTTCATGTTATCTGCACAAACAGGTCTTGATAAAGGAATTAAATATTTAAGTAATACGAACATTATTTTTGCGTTTGCACTTATGATTATTGTATTATTTGCAGGTCCAACAAACTTTATTATGAATTACTTCACTTCAACAATAGGTTCGTATATTCAGGAATTGCCAAGTATGAGTTTCCGTTTAAGTCCATTGGATGAAGGCGGAAATCAATGGATTCAGTCATGGACAATTTTCTATTGGGCATGGTGGATTGCATGGTCACCGTTCGTAGGTACGTTTATTGCTCGTGTTTCACGAGGTCGTACAATTCGTGAGTTTGTTATCGGTGTGTTACTTGTACCGACCGTAATCGGTGCGCTTTGGTTCTCCGTTTTCGGCGGGACTGGTATTCACATGGAGCTGTTTGGTGATGCACATATCTTTGAAAAAATTAAAGAGATGGGAACAGAAGTAGGATTGTTTGCTATGTTCGATCAGATGGGAAGCTTTGGATCAGCTTTATCTGTTTTAGCGATTCTTCTTATTTCTACATTCTTTATTACATCTGCAGACTCTGCAACATTTGTTTTAGGCATGTTAACGACACATGGTAGTTTAAACCCACCAAATCGTATTAAAATGATTTGGGGTATCGTTCTAGCCGCGATAGCTTCTACCTTATTATATATTGGCGGATTAGAAGCCTTACAAACGGCAGCTATCATTGCAGCATTCCCATTCGTCTTTGTTATTTTCTTTATGATGGCAGCATTATTTAAAGAGTTACAAAAAGAAGGACGTATGAAGCGTCATTAATAATAGAAGGAAAAGAGCTGATTTTATATCAGCTCTTTTTTTAATCCCTCTATTTGTCGGGCAGTAAGCCCCCCAACTCAAAAGTCAGCAAAAGCAAAGAAATCGGGCTGCCTGTAAAAGTCTGATTGGTGATGACTGATTAAAATCTCACTTTATATAGAAGGAATTTGAAATGCGGGTAGGGGAAATAAAATACTTTACCATATAAGTAGTATGCCTTTTATACGAAAAAAAAACGATAGGTTTCGACAATATTCGATCCCTTACGAATTCTATTCATATTTTTGTCAAAAAATTGTCGGAAATGTGTTGTCACGTTTATATATATGTGCTATATTATTTCCTGTAAGCGATTTCAAATAGTTTTAAAGCGCATTCAAGGGGGACATCTAGAATAATGAAACGTTACGAAAGAAAGTGGAAGCATATTTGTTTGAAACGTGTGGCACATCGTAGTGTCCAAGAAAGCACGGAACCTAAGACTGAAACGCGCAAAGAACAGCAAGAGAAGCAATTGGTTCTACAAAAATAGCAATCACTTTTTCGTATATAAATGAAGGTCGATCGTTCGTTGGGGGATGGACGTGAAATTACTTTCAGCTAAGGGGTATTGTCTGATATATAATTTATACGGCAATAAATAAGCACAGAGCATACGGCGCTCTGTGCTTATTTTTATTATTTATCTTTTTTGAATCGAACTGTTTTATCCCAGCCAATGACTTGTTTCTTGCTCTTTGCACGTAAGTATAAGATTAAGCTACGAATAAATAAGTACGTAAAGAGCTGTGCGTACGTAAAGTACATAATAACGCTAATAAAAATATTAGTCGGTGTAAAGGTTCGTTCGACACTCTGGGCACTAAATAATTGAGAAACATATGTAATATATGCGACATACCACATAAATAGTAGCGGAATGCTATATTGAATTTGGAATATCCCGAGCAGCCCAATTACAAACCAAACGTTCGAAATGATTAGGAATAGCCAAAATACAACATACACTAGAACTTGTTGTAAGGAATGAACAAGCAGCTTTCCTTTAAAGAAACTTAATGATGAGAACATTTTTTCTAAAATATATAAATTTCCTTGGAGCCAACGTGTACGTTGTTTAATAAGAATTTTTAAATGCTCTGGTTCTTGTTCCCAAGTAACTGATTCTGGGACGATTGGTAAGAGATAACCTTTTTGTGTAATTCGTAATGTTAATTCAGCATCTTCTGCAATTGCGTAAGGGTCATAGCCACCAAGCTCTTCTAGTGCGGAGCGACGAAGAAGCATGTTTGTTCCTGTCAGTGAGCCAGTTTGGAATAGTAACCAGCGTCCAGATTGCATAAGGAGCTGGAAGATTTGGAATTCTAGCGAAATCATTCGCGTCAACCAGTTTCTTTTTTCGTTTACTGTACGAACGTGTCCAACAGCTCCAACAGCATCTTCAGTTGTTTCAGCGTGCTCTACAAGCATTCGCAGTGCGTGTGGTTCAGGTTGGTTATCTGCATCGTAAACACAGAAGTACTCACCATCTGAAATACTAAGCCCATAGTTTAGTACACGTGATTTACCCTTCGGTTCACCGGGAGGAACACGAATATGGCGAATATGAGCATAAGCTTTGTCGAAATCATCTCCGATTTCAGGTGTTTCATCTTGAGAGTTATCATTTAATAAATAAATAGTTAGCTTTCCTGGATATTCAATCTTTGCCATCGCCTCTAAAGTATCTTTAATAACGACGCCTTCATTATGGGCAGGTATGAAAATATCGACGCTCGGATAATGTTCTAGCGTACGATCTTTCCGTTTACTATTTCGGTGAATTAAGCCCGCGATTGTTAAGAAAGAGTAGTAAACGAGTAAGCCAGAGAATAGAAAGGCCGTAAAAATAAGTACATATTTAATTGAAAATGTGATGCTAATCCAAAAAACGAGTACGCAAAACAGAAGGAATAAAAGAAGTATAACGAGAGTCATCATAACAGTGTCTGTCCTTTGTTTCCAATTTGCTCGCGTGAAATTTTTATATCTTTGATTGCTTCAGCAGCAAGCCATTGCTCCATTTTTGGTTTTAGGCGGTTCATTACAATGTCAGCACCAGCTGCATTTGTGTTTTGTAATAAAATAACTAGCGTATTATTATCATATTCAGCAGCAAGGTCAAAATCATTCCTTACCGTTTCAACTAATAAAGAAGCTACACGGTCCATAACACTTTCCTTTGTATATTTACTAAAGGAAGTGAAATCAAAGTAAACAATAATGCCTGTTTCATTACGACGATTCATTGCAGTCGTTAATAACGCTTGGCGTCTCTCGAATTCTTGTCTTGTTAGTAATTTGGATTCTCCAATATATTGTTCCAATGTTCTCACGCACTCAGTTAAAGCTTTATTTTCATGAATCACTTTTTTCAATAGGTGAGTTGTTATATATACAATGAAGAAGTTAGCTGCCATCAGGAAGTGGGTAATCATATATTGCCATTGATCTGATGTACTCCATAAGTGAAGCCATGCTTGATAGAACAAATAAAATACGGAAATAATGGTTCCTAGTATGAAGAAAACAAATGCTGTTTTGTCAGCTAAAAATAAGAATAGTACATTTACGATTATGTATATTATTGTAAAAATGAGAGCATGCTCATATTTCGTCACATATACAGTAGTAAAATAAAATACAATTTGTAAAATCCACATAGAGAGGATTTTATAGAACTTATCTTTCACAAAACTTTCCTCCTTAAAGCTATTTCATCAATAGATACTTGTAGTATGCGCAATTATTAAGAAATTGACCATGTCGTGAAACTCTTTTGAAGGGCAACAACAAGTAGTATCTCTATTTTCATAAGAAAAATAAAAAGACTTAAACATTATTGTATCATAATGTGCTTATATTTAGAATAAATTGATTAATAGATACATAAAAGACGTTTGGATTGCATGAAAAAAGTCTCCTCTTGTAGAAAGAGAAGACTCTATATAAGTTTATAGGAACATCATACCTGCAACTGCTGCGTTTAAGAAGTTCGCTAATGTACCAGCGATAACGGCTTTAATCCCTAATTGTGCAATTTGTTTACGGCGAGTAGGAGCTAACGTTCCTGTTACACCTAATTGAATTGCGATAGAAGAGAAGTTTGCAAATCCACAGATTGCAAATGTTAAAATTAGATTTGTTTTGTCAGAGAACTCTGCCATGTGTGGTCCTAAGTTTGCGTATGCAACGAATTCGTTGATTGCAAGTTTTTGACCGATAAAGCTTGCTGCTTGTATCGCTTCACCAGGAGAAACCCCGATTAAGATTGCGAATGGTGATAATAAGTAACCAAAGATTAAATCAAGGCTAAGTTTAATATCGAACAGAGAACCAACCCATCCTAATAATCCATTTAATAAAGCGATTAATGCGATGAAAGCCATTAACATTGCTGCTACGTTAATAACAAGTTGCATACCTTCAGATGCGCCGCGTGCAGCTGCATCAATAACATTTGCGTCTTCACGTTCTGTAGAAAGTTCAACGTTATTATCTACTTTTTCTGTCTCTGGCATGATTAGTTTCGCAATTAATAAGCTCGATGGAGCCGCCATAATTGCAGCTGCTAATAAGTGCTCTAACGGAATACCCATTGCTGCATAACCGACAAGAACGGATCCAGCAACAGCTGTCATACCGCTTACCATAATAGTGAAGAATTCACTATTTGTTAAGCGTGCTAAGTAAGGTTTAATTAAAATTGGAGCTTCAGTTTGTCCTAAAAATACAGTCGTTACTGAGTTTAGGCTTTCTGCTTTAGAAGTTCCAAGAAGTTTACTTAATGCACCACCAACGATGCTAACAAATTTCTGCATAATACCGAAATAATATAAGATTGCTACTAATGAACTAATAAATACGATTGGAAGTAGTGCTTGAATAAAGAATACAAATCCCCAAGGTCCCTTTGCGTTGACTAAATCCCCAGTAACGAACTTAATTTCCTCGTAAGAAAAATTAATTAATCCTTGAACACCGTCAGCAGCGTGTTTTAAACCTGCTTTACCAGCGTCCCATCGTAATACGATAAATGAAAATGACATTTGTAATGCTAGCGCAATTAAAATTGTGCGCCAATTAATAGCTTTGCGGTTGGAAGATAGTAAGAAAGCAATTGCTAATACTCCAATCACGCCGCCAATTCCCCATAAAAGATTCATGCAGTGTATGCTCCTTCCTCATAGTAAAAACAGTGTATAAACCAGTTGTCTATACGTTTGCGAATATAACATCTTTAGTAACTTATCATAATGGACATCGGAGGTCAAACGTCTAATGAAAAGTTTAAATAAAAAGAAAATTCTTCAAAAAAACACATATAAAATAAATAGACATGAAATAGGTTATGTTTTTTATGAAAATATATACATTATGATAACGTTATGCATTGTTTTTGTAGAATAAAGTGTATGAAATGGAAGAATGGATACATTATTTTTGTAGAGAGAAGGTAGGAGAAAGGGAGTAATATGTTGAACTCATAGCAAAAAAGCCTTCTAGTAAACTAGAAGGCTTTGAAACTATTAATTAAGGTGCTTTCGTGTATCCTAAGAAGTGGCTCTTCCAATAAGATTTACTTAATGAATCGATTGCGACACCTTTATCTCCAGCTTGGATAAATGATCCGCCCCCAAGGTAAATACCCATGTGAGAAGGGCCAGATTTATAAGTGTTTTGGAAATAAATTAAGTCACCCGGTTGTGGACTTGAAGTTTTTGGTAGGCTACTCCAATATCCTGCAACACTTTGGCGGCTAATGTTATGACCAAATTTCTTAAATACGTGGTAGATGTAACCACTGCAGTCAACACCGTTAGCAGAAGTTCCGCCCCAAACGTATGGTACACCTTGCATTGATTTTGCGTATGCAAGTACGGAAGAACTGTCGCCGCTATTATTGCTTGTATTATTATTGTTGTTGTTATTTTGGTTATTGTTAGGCTTATTATCTACTGCGCCTCCAACTGGTGTTTTAGACAGGTAACGTGTTCCGATATAACCAGTTTGACCGTTGTAGTTAATTTTGCTCCATCCAGAGTTTTCAGAGATTACTTGAACCTTCTGTCCTTGTGGAAGTGCGCCTATGATTCTATAATTTGTACCTTCGCCGCTACGTACATTTAGTGCAGAAGCATTAATGTAGTAGTCGCCAATTGCACCTTGGTTAGGTTTTTCAGGTTGTTTTGGTTGCTCAGGAGTAGTAGTGCCACCTTTAACGAATTTCACAAATTCGCTACTAACAAAGCCTGTTTTTCCTTGGTAATTTACTTTAAACCAACCGTTTTCAGATCCAACTACGTTTAATGTTGTACCATTTAAAACGCCACCAATTACACTATGGTAAGCGGCAGGGCCTGTACGAACACGTAGAGATGTAGCGTTAACCACGTAAGAACCACCAGTTTGAATAGTTCCATTATTATTGTTTTGCTCTTGTTTGTTGCCTTCTGTAACGTTTTCGTTAGAACCGCCTTTTGTTACGTAGTCTTTGCTTACATAAGCAGTTTGTCCTGCGTAATTGATTTTGAACCAATCTTGAACTTCGCCAACAACTTGTACTACTTGTCCTTTTTTGACAGAACCTACAGTTGTATGAGAAGTGCTAGGACCTGTACGAACGCGAAGGGAAGATACATTTACTGTATAGTTTCCGCTTGCTGGTTTTACTTCTTGGTTGTTATTATTCGTATTGTTGTTTGAAGAACCTGCATTAGAAGAAACGCCAGATACGAATTCGCCACTTACATAACCTACTTGTCCATTATGGTTAATTTTCACCCAACCATTTTCTTGTCCAATTACGTTTAATGTTTGTCCTTCATATACACGCCCAGAAACAGAACTAGATGTGTTAGGAGCTGTACGTACACGTAATACATCAGCGGTAACTTTATTGTTTCCACCTGTACTTACATTGTTGTTTGCTGCGCCACTTTTTGATACAAATTCGCCACTAACAAAGCCTGTTTGTCCATTAATGTTAATTTTGAACCAACCGTTTTCTTCGCCAATCACGTTTAGTGATTGACCGTTATAAACGCGTGAGATGATGTCGTGAGAAGTGCTTGATCCCACACGAACATGTAATACGCTCGCGTTTACCTTATAAGATGAGCTGTTTGATGCAGAAGCTTGGACAGTTGTAGCAGCTTTTTGTGTATTTTGTTCAGGTGCAGCTTGAACACTATCAAGTGTAGGTGCTGCTCCTCCTGCTACAGACACTGCCGCAAGACCGGCAAGATACTTTTTCATAATTTGTCGATTCCTTTCTGTCTGTAATGTAGTGAAGAAATATTTACCAACTGTTAAAAATTCTAAAGAGCATGTCGATTACTGTCAAGACTTATATAGGAATCTGAATATGACAAAAAGATTACAAGAAAAAAATCAAGGCATAAAATTACACCTTGATTTCCATTTAAATGCATATATTGAATATGAAAGGACAGAAATTATTCGTGTTTAAGAAGATGCCATATTGGATTGTAATAAGATTTGATTAAAAGATTTTTGCAGTTTTTTGGTGATAGGCCCAACTTGCCCATCTTGAATCGCGGTCCCATCAAGGTGGGTCATTGGTAAAATTTCAATCGTTGTGCCTGTAAAAAAGCATTCATCTGCTTGATAAACGTCACGAACGCTGAAAAGTTCTTCCTGCACAGGAATGTGAAGAGTATTCGCTAAAGAAAGGACATATTGACGAATAATGCCATTTAAAATAAGGTGATTGGCTGGATGTGTGTAAAGCGTTCCGTTTTTAATTAAAAAGAAGTTGGAATGGCTTCCTTCCGTTACAATACCGTTCCTTACGAGAAGTGCCTCTTTACAGCCTTTCCGTTCAGCTTTCGTAGCAGCTAGTACGTTTGGTAATAAATTTAATGATTTAATGTCACAGCGTAGCCATCGAGTATCGGGTTCTGATATAGCGCGTATACCATATTCAATCCATAAAGCTGGTCGTTCTTTTTTTGTAATATAGGCATAAATTGTCGGAGGGTTGTCATATGAAAATACATGTGTGCGAGCTTGTACACCACGAGATACTTGCAAATAAATGATGCCATCTTCGTGGAAATGGTTTCGTTCAATTAATTTGTAAAGTAAAGTGATGAGCTCAGCTTTTGAGAAAGGGAGCGATAATTCTACTTCTTCCATGGATCGATATAATCTCGTTATGTGCGGATCTAATAAATGAAAGTTCCCTTTATATAGGCGAATAACCTCATAGACACCATCTCCGAACTGCGAACCTCTCTCTTCAAGTTCTATGTACGTTTGTTGTTTTGTTGTATCAATAACTTCATCATTCCAAAGTACAAATTTTTCGTATGCCAATTTCCGTCCCATCCTTTCGTAAGTACGTAAGTAACGTGAAACTTCCATTCATGCGAGATAAAAATCACTATAGTAATTTTTATGTGAGCAATTCTCTACATATGACCGTATATGTATTTGTAAATCATAGAGAAATAAGGATGATTTACCCCGCATTAACGGTAGTAAAGCCCCTACTTACAAATTTGGGTAGAGCAAAGAAGTGAAGTGTGCGAATCACTGCCCGTAAATGCCCGATTGGTGAGGGCTGATTAAAGTTTCACTTTACAGCATTTTGTATATACAAATTCGAAAATAAGAAATGAGAATCCTGCTTTTAAATAAAAAAAAGCAACATTCTTATGGAATGCTGCACAAGGAGGGTAGCTATCTTTCATAGGGACATTGTCTCGTTGAATGCTTTGTGTATGGAAACAAAACAAGTTGAAAGACAATTATAAGAAAGTAGAAACAAAAGATTTACACATTTCTTTAAGGGATCTTACGAAAGATGAGAGATAAGAAATATGTAGAACCTCGTTTACATATTTTATTATAGAGATTCTTCATTAACACTATGTGAATATTTGGTAAAGGTTATGTAATTTTAAAGTTTATGAATATAAGTAGTTGTATGGAAGAAAATAAAAAAGAGGCTGAGATTACTCAGCGCTCTTCTTTTCTTCTTTAATAACTGTTTTTACTTCACCAGTTTTGATCTTATTACTTTCAGAGAAGCGAAGTAAGTCACCTTCAATGATTTTATCAGACATGTTCAATTCATTTTGGGCACGATCAATTAGTGGTTGAGATTCTTCTTTCGGTAATTGTACAACTTCACCAGTAGCACGGTCATAGAATGTACAGTTTGTGTACATGTATTTATCTGTAACGAAGCTACCGTCACGAAGAACAACAAATCCTTTATTATCAGGTGAGAATACATCATGACCGAATCGAACGTCATTTGTAGAATCTACACCAAGTAAGTTTAGAATAGTTGGTTTAATGTCAATTTCACCAGTTGGTTTCGAAATTGTTTTACCTTCTTTTTGACCTGGAACGTGAATAAACATCGGTGTTTTTTGTAAGTTCATATGGTCAAATGCAGTGATTTCTTCTTTTCCTAAGAACTGTGCCATTGCACGGTTATGGTTTTCAGAAATACCGTAGTGGTCACCGTAGAATACGATTACTGAGTTGTCGTAAATACCTTCTGCTTTTAGACGCTCAATAAAGTGTTTCATTGCTTCGTCTAAGTAACGAGCAGTTACCATGTAACGGTCAAATACTCCATCACCAGAATTATATTCGTCGATTAATTTTGTACTGTCATCGTAAGTGAATGGGTAATGATTCGTTAAAGTAAGGAAGCGAGTATAGAATGGTTGCTTCACTTGTTTTAACATATCAATAGATTGATCGAAGTATTCGATATCTTTTAATCCCCAATTTAATTTTGTTTCTGGCGTAATCTTGTAATCAAGCTCGTTGTAGTAACGATCATAACCAAGTGCTGGATACATAATGTTACGGTTCCAGAATGTTGCGTTGTTTGCGTGGAATACCGACGTGTGATACCCTTGCTGACGTAAAATTTCTGGAGTTGCTGTATATTCATTGTTACCGTGTGTAAAGAATACAGCACCGCGGTCTAGTGGATATAACGAAGTATCTACTAGGAATTCAGCATCAGATGTTTTACCTTGACCAGTTTGATGGAAGAAGTTATCAAAGTAATAACTTTCTTTCGTAAATTGGTTTAAGAATGGTGTAACTTCTTGTCCGTTAACTGTTGCACCAATTAAGAATGTTTGTAATGACTCAAGAGAGACAACAATTACGTTTTTCCCTTTTGCAGTACCGAACATATTTGGATCTGGTTTACTTTGTGTTGTTTTTACGTAGTTTTCTGTTTCTTGTAATTTACTACCGTCAGCGAACGCTTTTTGTGAACTTGATTTTGCTTGTAAGCCAAGATCGTATACTTGGTGTACATATAATCCTAAGTTTTTAACAAGCATAACGCGGTCGAATGAACGTGTTAATAGTTCTGGGCGTTCAGCTTCTGCAAGTCCTAAGTTTGCGAAGAAGATAGCAACTGTTGATACGAAGTATAGGGAACGCATCGGGCGTGCTACACGCTCTGTAGGTGCAAAGTTTTTCATTTTCTTCAACAGAACGAAGAATATGATAATGTCTGCAAATGCAAGGATAATTTTGTAGTTAAATAATTCTTTCACACTAGAACCTAAACTTCCGAAGTTAGATGTTTGTCCTAGCACCGGTAATGTAACGAAGTCATTGTAGAATCCGTAGAACATTACGTTACCAACAAGAACGATTGTTAAGACAAAATTAATTCCAAGTGCTATATAGTTACGTTTTTTCCCTTTTGCAAATAATGCAAGACCAACAAGCAGTAATGATGCTGCTAATGGGCTAAGGAATAAAATGAATTCTTGCATGAAAGATTCAAGTTTTAAATCAAAGCTTGTGCGTGTAATAAGGTAAGTTTTCAGCCATAAGGCTAAAGCTACGAATACAGTGAAACGCACATTTTGAAATTGTGATTTCAAGGTTTCTTTCATTCATTTCCACCCTTTCTCTATCAGGCTTGGTCGATTTTGGAGCGAAAAATGTTAAAATAAAAAATACATAGTTTTCTTGGCCATAATTAAAGGTTCTATATTCACCCATATACGACTATAACTATGCATACCCTTTTGGTTTCTTTTGTTGCTCATAAGCATAACGTCATTTCTGTATTATACAACAAAATTCATTTCTGAGAAACACTATAACATTTTACATTTTTTGTATAAGATTTGTCACTACCAGAGAAAACTTTAACATTCGTTTATATGTCCGTCAACTAGAAAATATAACAAAGGTAGAGCAGAATGTTAAGTGGAAGTGAAAATTTTCTTTGTTGAGAAATAAGAAATGAAGATGGGTAAGGGTTATCTAGAAATCTATTATATGAAGGAAATAGTGTGAAAATTAACGAACACTTGTTCTTTTTTAGTTTGTTTGTTACAATGAAAGTTCATTGATAGGTTTTGTGTAATTTCCATGAACTTTTACTGATAACATATTGTAGCTTATTTCTTTTTAAAAATAGGGAGGCTTTTACATGAAACAAAAATTTTCAGTTGAAGCGTTTTGGAAGAAAGTAAAACATGTTGCAAAGCAAGCAGGGCAGTCGATCATTTATGCAAGTTTATTACTGTTTTACGTTTTGCAAAGACCCGATGTTCCAAAACGAGTGAAAATTATTGTAATTGGAGCACTTGCTTATTTTATTGCACCGATTGATGCGATTCCAGATTTCATTGCTGGAATTGGCTATACGGATGATTTAGGGGCGTTAACGGCCGCACTAATACAGGTGTCGTTATACGTCAATGAAGATGTGAAAGATAAGGCACGTGTGAAGTTGGCAGAATGGTTTGGTTCGGATATAGACACAACATTTATCGATCAGAAATTAGGTCAATAGGTGAAATCTGTCATAAGGTGACAGGACGAACATAAGCGAGGAAGTGCATTATGCCATCAGGAAGAACGCATACGAAAATAAACTTAATATCCCTTCCGGTTGTTTTGTTTTTGCTCTTTTCGTATGGATTAACAAATTTTGATTTTTTATTAACTTTTGCAATTGGTTTTTTAGTAGGTACTTCATTTTTAACACCAGATTTAGATACGTACAGTAATGCTTATAACAAATGGGGTTTCTTACGTATATTTTGGTATCCTTATAAGAAAGTAATACCGCATCGATCTTTCTTTACGCATACGATTATACTTGGTGATGTGATTCGTATTGCGTACATGTTAATCGTCTTTTTTCCATTTTTATTACTATTAAATGTAATCGCACTGGATGGTAATTTAATAGAAATTGCGAAGAAGCATGAGGTTGAAATTGTAACGTTCTTAATGGGAATTGTTGTGGCAAGTACGCTCCACATTATAGCGGATAAAGTGAATACGCGCCGAAAGAAAATGATGAGAAAAAAGAAGAAACGCAGAAGATAAAGTGAACGAATTAGGAAAAGGGCCCCTTGCAAATTGCAAGGGGCCCTTTTTAAACAAACATTTGTTTAAAATTAAGCTTTCAGCACTTTAATTCCTTTTACAATGTTCCAGATGAAGTAGTATAAGCTGATGATTCCGCAAATAGCTAAGACAATCATTGATCCAATTCCAAGTGTTACATCTGGTTGATCAGATCCAAGACCCATAATTCCTAGAATAGTTACGCCAATGAATGTAGCGATACTTGGAATGATGTGTGTCCATAGAGCACGTTTTGCATGTGGTTTTGTTTCAGCGTCTCCCACGATCCAAACGATAATAGGGAATAAGATAGGGGCAAATAGTACACTAAAGTATGATAACGCAGCTAATATTTTATTTCCGTTCATATATATCACCTCATGAATAATTTCTGTTGTTATACTATTATTATGCAATAATTTTGGCAAACTTCCTATCGATGAACATTACAAGAACGTGACGATTTTGTAAGATTTTCTGTTAAATAATAAAATTTTCAAAAAAATCTTTTTTAATAGAAATTGTTATGGTACAGTATAAATGAAAGTTGTTGAAAACGTTTTCTTAAACGTTTTTTTATTTTAGGCTTAAAGGTATGATGACCTGATAGTCTATTGATGAGGTTATTCTATTTAAAAGGGGATTCTTTAGGGGGAGAGAACAATGAACACATGGACACAAGTTTATGATCCATTCGGAAACATTTGGATTTCGGCAGCGGTCGCACTTATTCCGATTATCTTTTTTTTCTTAGCTTTAGCAGTTTTCCGCATGAAGGGGTATGTGGCAGGATTTATTACAGTTGTACTTACAGTTTTAGTGGCGTTATTCGCTTATAAAATGCCGTTCACGATGGCAATGGCAGCAACCGGATACGGTTTTTTGTACGGGTTATGGCCAATTGCTTGGATTATCATTATGTCCGTATTTTTATATAAAATTTCTGTAAAAACAGGTCAATTTGATGTGATTCGTGCATCGGTATTATCGATTACGAACGATCATCGTCTACTCGTTATTTTAATTGGATTTTCATTTGGAGCATTTTTAGAAGGAGCGGCAGGATTTGGGGCACCAGTAGCGATTACAGCAGCGCTTCTTGCGGGTCTTGGGTTAAATCCTTTATACGCAGCAGGTCTTTGTTTGATTGCAAATACTGCACCAGTGGCGTTCGGAGCGATGGGAATTCCGATTACAGTTGCTGGACAAGTAACAGGTATTGATCCACATAAAATTGGACAAATGGCTGGGCATCAATTACCGTTCCTATCATTATTTGTTCCATTCTTTATCGTATTTTTAATGGATGGATTTAAAGGTATAAGACAAACGTGGCCTGCGTTACTTGTAGCGGGTAGTTCATTTGCGATTACGCAGTTCATTACAGCGACATTTTTAGGGCCGGAACTTCCGGATATTACATCGGCACTTGTAAGTTTAATTAGTTTAGCGCTGTTCTTAAAAGTTTGGCAGCCGAAAGAAACTTATCAATCCGGGCAAGCAAATAGTGAAGTAGCAGCAACAACGACAGTAGCATCGATGCCAAAATTAACGTTTGGAAAAGTAGTGAAGGTATGGTCCCCATTTATCGTATTAACGGTTATGGTAGTCATTTGGAGCCAAAGTTTCTTTAAGGCATTATTCGCTCCAGGAGGGGCTTTAGAAAGTCTTGTATTTAAGTTTGAAATTCCAGGTCTGCATAACCTAGTAATGAAAGCAGAGCCAATTGTAAATAAACCAACGCCTTACGAGGCAATTCTGAAGTTTGATGTATTATCGGCAACTGGAACAGCGATTTTAATTGCTTGTATCATTTCTATGTTTATTTTGAAAATGAATGTAAAAGACGCAGCAGTGACATTTAAAGAAACGTTAAACGAATTAAAAATGCCAATTCTATCTATCGGATTTGTACTAGGGTTTGCATTTATCGCAAACTATTCTGGCCTATCTTCTACGTTAGCGTTAGCATTAGCCGGAACTGGCGGACTATTCCCGTTCTTCTCACCATTCTTAGGCTGGATTGGCGTATTCCTAACAGGGTCTGATACGTCTGCGAATGCACTGTTCTCAAATTTACAAGCCATTACAGCGCAGCAAGTCGGCGTATCTGAAGTGCTTCTCGTTGCAGCAAATACAACAGGCGGTGTAACAGGGAAAATGATTTCCCCGCAGTCGATTGCGATCGCTTGTGCAGCAGTTGGTCTTGCCGGAAAAGAATCGGATTTGTTCCGTTTTACAGTGAAGCATAGCTTGTTCTTCGTCATAATTGTGGGGATTATGACTTATGTTCAGGCATATTATTTAAATTGGATGATTCCGTAAAGTGCAAAAGAAATAAACTTTTCATTTTTCAGATTATCGTGTATGATGGGAAAGTATTGAAAATTAAATCAGTGATAAACTAGGGGTGCCTAACGTATGCGTAGGCTGAGAGAGAAGCGCGTGAACTTCTTAACCCTTTGGACCTGATCTGGCTCGTACCAGCGTAGGGAAGTTAACGGCTTTACATAATGATGTCTTTATGAGCCAGGTCCTTATTTTTTTATGGACCTGGCTCTTTTTATTTTGGCATGCGCTGGCCATATCTCGTCCTTGTCACGAACAGGGGGGCAACAAAAATTATGAAACAATCTGTTTCAGCTGAGCAAATTGAATTGAAATCTAGTTTACCGGGGAGTAAGAAAGTATATGTGGATGGACCACGAGAAGGTATGAAAGTGCCGATGCGTGAGATTGAACAAAGTGAAACGAATGGCGTCCCAAATCCACCAATCCGTGTGTATGATACGAGCGGTCCTTATACAGATCCTGCGTATAAGGTCGAGTTGGAAAAAGGAATTCCAACGCCGCGCCACTCTTGGATTATGGGGCGTGGTGATGTAGAAGCATACGAAGGGCGTGAAGTGAAACCAGAGGATGACGGTGTGAAAGTAGCTTCGAAGCATACACCTGTTTTCCCGCAAATGGATCGCCAGCCGCTTAGAGCAAAGCAAGGTGCAAACGTTACGCAAATGCACTATGCACGTAATGGCATTATTACGTCTGAGATGGAATACGTTGCGATTCGTGAAGGGGTAGAGCCGGAGTTTGTTCGTAAGGAAATCGCAGAAGGCCGCGCTATTTTACCAGCGAATATTAATCATCCAGAAGCTGAACCGATGATTATCGGGCGTAATTTCCACGTGAAGGTAAATGCCAATATCGGAAACTCAGCTGTATCTTCTTCGATTGCAGAAGAAGTAGAGAAGATGACATGGGCAACGCGCTGGGGTGCAGATACGATTATGGATTTATCTACAGGTAAAAATATTCATACGACGCGGGAGTGGATTATTCGTAACGCGCCTGTACCAGTTGGAACTGTACCAATCTATCAAGCGCTGGAAAAAGTAAACGGAATTGCAGAAGATTTAACGTGGGAAGTATATCGTGATACGTTAATTGAGCAGGCGGAGCAAGGCGTTGATTACTTTACGATTCACGCTGGTGTATTGCTTCGTTACATTCCAATCACGGCAAAGCGTACGACAGGTATCGTTTCGCGCGGTGGTTCGATTATGGCGCAGTGGTGTCTATTCCATCATAAAGAAAACTTCCTATATACTCACTTTGAAGAGATTTGTGAAATTATGAAGCAGTACGATGTTTCGTTCTCTCTTGGAGATGGATTACGTCCAGGGTCTATTGCAGATGCCAATGACGAAGCACAGTTTTCTGAGCTTGAAACACTTGGTGAATTAACCAAAATTGCTTGGAAACATGATGTGCAAGTTATGATTGAAGGACCTGGACACGTACCGATGCACTTAATTAAAGAGAATATGGAGAAAGAGCTTGATATTTGTCAGGGCGCGCCGTTTTACACACTTGGGCCACTAACGACAGATATTGCACCAGGTTATGACCATATTACATCTGCAATTGGAGCTGCGATGATTGGCTGGTTTGGAACAGCGATGCTTTGTTATGTAACGCCGAAAGAACATTTAGGTTTGCCAAACAAAGATGATGTACGCACGGGTGTTATTACGTACAAAATTGCAGCGCATGCGGCTGATCTTGCGAAAGGACATAAAACGGCTCATCAGCGTGATGATGCACTTTCAAAAGCACGCTTCGAATTCCGTTGGCGCGATCAATTTAATTTATCTTTAGATCCTGAACGTGCGATGGAATATCATGATGAAACGTTGCCTGCAGAAGGGGCAAAGACAGCTCACTTCTGTTCAATGTGTGGACCGAAGTTTTGTAGTATGAGAATTTCACATGATATTCGTGAATATGCAAAAGAAAATGATTTAGAAACGACAGAAGCAATTGAAAAAGGAATGAAAGAGAAAGCAGAAGAATTTAAAGAAGCTGGTAGTCATTTATATCAATAACATGTTACACCTCTTTACTTGATTGATCACACTGTAGTACCTAACTTTATTATAGAAGAAGAGATGTACCCAGTAGAATAAGAGGAATAGTGTGACGACTGTTGTGAGCGGGATAACGATAAGGGATACACTTAAATAGTCTTTCCATTTTACTTTAATTTTGTTTTGTTTCAGAATATACATCCAAATGAGTGAAGCTAGCGTACCAATTGGTAGTAATAGTGAACCGATGTCACTACCAATGATGTTTGCAAGATAGATAGTTTTTAATGTGACTGGATCTAGTCCCATTTCTGTTAATGTGATTGTACCAATCATAAGGGCAGGATGGTTATTGAAGACGTTAGAGAGGATGGATACAAGTCCGCCCATTGCAAAGCTAGCATAGAGTAGATGCTGATTCACAAATGGCTCGAGCCATTGTACAAGTGCAGCTGTTAATCCTGCGTTGTGGAGTCCGTAAATAATGACGTACATAGAGAAGGCGAAAATTAAAATGTGCCACGGTGTCTTTTTCAAAATGTCGACAGGATTTGTTCGTAAGTAGTACCATCTCCAAATGAGCAGAACGAGTGAACCAAGTACCGCAACGATTTCAATTGGGATGGATAAGAAGGATGCAACGAATAGAAGACAGCGCATAAGGAAGACGAAACCTAATACTTTTAACATGAATCTTGTCCGTTTTTGTTTCGTATCAACAGAATTATTTCCTTTTAGTGGATGGAAGTTTTTCGTGAAGAAAATTTATTCAATATCATATGAAGAAACAGGTAATTTTTTCGGAAGTTTTTTCTTCAAAACTGTATACATGAGCCATGACATAAATAATAAGCCTAATGTTGCAGGTACAAACATCATAGCAGTATGCATATAAAGAGTCATATGGACGATGTTTAATGCGATTAAATTTACGATATTACTTACACCAATTGGTGCACTAGATGCCGTAGCGATTAAAGCACCACTTAATAAATAAGGAATTTGTTGATGTGGTTTTAATTGAAGGTTTTTTAGAAGAATTAAAATTGGAGTTGTAATTAAAATACTACCGTCGTTATTAAATAAAAGAGTCATAAGAAAACATAATAATTGAATATACCAGTATAGACGGCGTCCAGAACCTTTCGCTAGATTTGCCAGTTTCGCTGCGGACCAATGGAAGAAGCCGAAGCTTTCTAATATAACTGCCATAACAATAGTTGCTAATATTGTTATGGAAGCACCGCCAATTTTACTTATAATATCCATGATGTCTGGTTTTGATACAAGTCCAGTAATTATGATGATACCAGCTCCGATTGCTGCTGGCCACGCCTCATTTAAACCTCTAGGCCGCCAAAAGATAACAATCATTGTTAAGAAGAATACAATAATAGTAATCCATATTTCAATGCTCATATTTTGCCTACCTTTCTATTTTCCCTTAAACAGATGTAGCTTGTCTCAAGTTTATATTGGTAGTATATTCAGCAAAAAATAAGAAGAACTAGACGTATAACGAGATGAAGTGAATATGTGTTTTTCATGCTAAAGGACAAGTGTCACGAATAGTGAAATAACTATTATGAGAGGAGTCTATAAATTATTGGGCAGTAAGATAGTAAATGAAATTTATATGGGCGATTATTGAGATATATCGGCGCAACTGAAAATATATCAGCGATTTTTAAAATGTATAGACTTATCGACAAAACATGAAAAAAGGAGCCTATCCCAAAATGCCTTTTGGAACAGACTCCAATGCTATATTATTTTTCCTTCAAAAAAGTACGATCCTTCAAGAATAAGTTCCAGAAGAAAATAAATCCTGGTAATAAAATTGCAATCCCAATTGCGTATAGAATGAGCAGTGCATAGAACGTTTCTTTCGTTGTAAAGCTTGTAAATACAGTTACGTCAGGATAAATAATATACGGTAAATGCGCGACCCCGTAAGCATAGCTTGCAAATGCATATTGAGCGACGACAGCTAAAACGGCAATGCGAGGGTATCCTAGTGTATTGTACTTTTTGTTTGTCCACCAAAGGGACGAGTATCCGATAACGAATAAAACAATAGAAACTGTAAACCACGGGAATTGCTTTATTAATCCTTGCATAAGCCAATGTGTTTCTGGATCCATTACAACGAGGGCAATAATTGCCGTAACGAGCGTTGCAGGACCAAGGATGATAGCATTTCTTCTATAAATTCTATACGTATCTTCTGAACTTTGTTCTCTCGAAAAATCAGCAAGAAAGAGAGAGGAGAGAAATAGTTCAGAAGTTAGTCCGAAGAGCATATAACAGTAGATAACTGGGCTAGAAAGAAGTTTTCCATATAAGAGTACTTCCTTTCCTTCAGACATTGTAATATAGGCTCCCTCTGTAACGGGTAAAACGGTAATTAATAGTGCTGGAATTAATAGACCAGTAATACCTGAAATAACCCGAAGAAGGTATTGATATTTTGGCAAGGAGTAAGCAAATACCATAAATGTACTACGTACTGCAATGAGCACTAAAATTAACATAACTGGTACGAACATTACTGTCGCAAGAGTAAAGGCCGCTTTCGGAAAGAAGCCGAGAAATGCGACAACGACGAAAACGAGAAACGTATTTGTTACTTCCCAAGTTGGTGATAAGTACCGATTCGCAAGTTTAGCAGCGAGCGTCGGATGTTTTGCGTATACCATGCCCCAAAAACCAGCGCCAAAATCAATGGACCCTAGTATACTGTATACGAAAATAAGGGCCCATAAGATGATGATTGCAATACTTTCCTCATGCATGAGAATCGCCTCCTTGGTGTTGTAAATCATTCTTTAATGGATGTCTTCTAAAGAATGTCCGTAGAACAATGACTGTTAAAATAGCGAGTCCAATATATAAAATGATGAACAAAACAAATAAAGGACCGACGAAATCGGCGCGTGTAGATGCATCGACGGTACGTTGCATACCATAAATTGTCCATGGTTGACGACCGCTACAACTGAAAATCCATCCGAATTCAATACCGAGCATCATAATTGGTCCGCATGCGGCAGCCCCCAAAAGTAGCCACTTCGGTAGTTCTGTTCCTTTTTTTCGGTAAACGAAGTACCAATATAAGAGCGCAATTGCTGCAACAGCGAAGGTAAACGCAGCAGTGCCGACCATTAAGTTGAATAGTGTATGTGTATAAAATGGTGGCCATGTTTCTTGTGGGAATTCGTTTAGTCCTTTTACGACAGTGCTAGGGTCTAGTCCCACTAATAAGCTAAGCATGTTTGGAATTTCAAGTGCATAGTTTAGTTCAAGTGTATTAGGATCCACAACTCCACCAATGGATAGCGGTGCGTGTGATGTTGTTTCAAATAAAGCTTCAGCAGATGCAAGTTTTTCAGGTGAGTGTTTATGTAAGGCAATCGCTGATTCATGTCCTGAAAGCCACATCGTAGCGCCTGTAATAAATGTAACCACAAGCCCTAATAGCAGCCCTTTTTTATGATAAGCAATTTCACGTGTACTTAAATTTTTCTTCAATAATTTAAATCCAGCAATAGAAGCAATGACAGCCGCACCAGTTGCATAAGCCGTAATAACGACATGAAATGCACTTGTGCCAAAACTTGGATTAAAGAAAGCTTTCCACGGATCAACGTTAAAAACAGATCCATCTGGATTCATTGAAAAGCCTGCTGGTGTATTCATCCATGTATTTGCTGATGTAATAAGCACGGCGGATGCCGTGGCACCAAGCATGACGAAAAATAGCGAGATTAATCTCATAAATGGAGGAAGTTTATCGGCTGCATATACGTAAATCGACATGAATAAAGCCTCCAAAAAGAAGGCGAAAATCTCAATTTGGAAGGGAACAGAAATAACTTGCCCAACAATTTTGGCGAAACCAGGCCAAAGAAGTGAGATTTGCACACCAACAATTGTTCCAGTTGGAATTGCTACACCGAGAAGAATAGCAAACGCCTTTGTCCATCTTTTCGCCATAATGGCATAGTCGGAGTCTTTCTTCCAGTGATAGAGTATTTCGCTTATAAAAATCATCAATGAAAGTCCGACGCCAAGTGTTGCAAAAATAATGTGGAATGCTAATGAAGAACCAAAAAATGCTCTTGCTAATGTTACCGTATCCATATGTAAACTCCTCTTCTTTTTTGCCATTATTTTCTGATTGAATTGGAAGATTTATTCAAAAAAACTACCAAAAATATATATGTATTTAAAAAGTGAATATGATAATATAATGTTGTAATATTTAGAATAGAAAGAAATAAATAGTTTCTCATGTTTTGTTTGTTTTTTTACAGGAATCTTTTATAATCTTTTATGCGAACATAAGTTCTGTTTTTTCGGAAAGAAGAAGTTTATGTGAAATGGAGAGGGTGTTTTATGTATCCTGAAGTCATTAAAAAGATGGCATTTTCAAAAGAGCATAGAGATTTATTATTGAAGCTATATAATAAAGAGATTACACGTCGTGAATATGATCGACTTGTACAATCGCTATATAAACCTTCTAAAGAGGTTTGCGAGGGATAGAAATGGGGGAGACAATCTAGTGGATTGTCTTTTTTAAATTTATGTATGTTCTGATAAAATTAAGGTTAGCCTTACTAGGGAGGTGAAAAGATTGCGGAAACGTTTATATATAGGGATTGGAGTTATCTTCTTAATCGCTTTAGGTGGAATTGTATTTTGGTCAGCTTTACAAGGAAACCGTACAGAAAATTTTATTTTAAGGCATATGGTGAATGACAATGGAACGCTTGCCACGTATCGTTTAGTAGATACTAAGGCAGGTACGGGTGAAGCAAAGGGACGTGAAGCTTTATCAGAATCAGCGGGATTATGGTTACAATATACACTTGATAAAGATGATCAGGCGTTATTTGATGAGCAAGTAAAGGTTATTCAAGATAATTTCGTATATAAGAATCATATCGTTTTATGGAAACTCTCTGAAAAGGGAGAGAGGCAGTCAGCTACAAATGCACTTATAGATGATCTTCGTATTATAGAACAATTATATCGTGCTTATGAAATGTATAAGGAAGAGTGTTATAAAAACCTTGCCGATCAATTAAGTGATGCTGTACTTCGTTATAATAAAAAAGATAATTATTATGTTGATTATTATGATGCAGATGCAGGGAAACAAAATAATTTTGTAACAACATCATACATAAATCCACGTGCATTCTCCTATATGAAGAAGTACGACAAAGTTTCTACTCAGCAATATCAGGAAGTCGTTCAATTTTTAGCGGATTATCCAAGGCATGGCTGGGCATTCCCGAAAGAGTATAAAGAAGATGGTACATTTACGTACGATAAAGAAGTGAATCTTATTGACCAATCATACGTTGCATATCATCGAAGTTTAGGTGGTCTTTCATCAGCTGCTTATTTGGAATTTATAAAGAAGAAATTCCAGGAGGATGGAAAGCTATACGGTCGTTACAATTTAGAAACAGGAAAACAAACTGTGAATTATGAATCGCCAGCCGCATACGGATTAACGATTTTGTACGTACTACAAACAGGTGATAAAAAGTTTGCGAAAGAATTGTATGATCATATGGCCACATTCCGAAATGATAACGTATTTAGTAGATATTACGGTGGATATGTAACAGGTGAAAATAATAATACGCATATTTTTGATAATGTACTACCACTTTTAGCTGAAATGGAATTAAAAAAGAGTGAACAATAAAAGTTGCCACCATATGAGGGTGGCAACTTTTATTTGTTGATATAATTTTACGTCCTAATGTTGGAGAAGTAATCAATCACAAATTCACGGAATTGCTGAGCTGTTTTTGATAAGTAGCGTTTTTTTGACCAACTTAATCCGATGGTTCGCTGACAATTGGGTTCAATAATACGCAACTTGCTTGATGCTAAAGTAGAGTTTTTTAATAAAGTTAAACTTGGAACAAAAGCGATGCCGAGACCTTGCTTAATGAGGTCGCTAATCACGGTCGGTTCATCTACTTCAAAAGCAATATGCGGAGTGAAACCAGCTTCTTTGCAAAATCCATCCGTTAAGTGTCGAAATCCATAGCCAGTGTTCATACTAATAAACGGTTCGTTTTTTACTTCATGCAGGTGGATATTTTCTCGGCCTGATAAACGATGGCCTGAAGGGACGACTAAGAAAATTTCTTCTGTAATAAGTGGTTCCCAAACAATCTCCTCACCTTCAATTGGCACAGAGGAGATACAAAAGTCAATTTCTATATTATCTAGTTGTCGTTTCATAGAAGGAGTGGATGCAAGAAATTGTTGGAATCGAACGTTACGATGTTCTAGTAAAAAAGAGCCAAGTAGTTCTGGTAATATTCTCGGAATAGAAACGGCCAGCGTAATAGAGCTTTGTTGTAATTCGGCTAAATCTTTAATTTCTCGCTGCCCTTCGCTTAATTCATGAAAAATACGTTCTACTCGTTTTAAAAATACTTTTCCGAAAGAATTTAAAGTAATCTGTCGGCCTTGGCGATCAAATAAAGGGACTCCTAAATCCTTTTCGAGTCTAGCGATTGTTTTGCTGAGTGAAGGTTGCGCGATATGCAATTCTTCAGCTGCCTTTGTCATGTGTTCTAGTCGTGCAACTGTCTGAAAGTATTTTAACTGGAGCAGTTCCATTTCGAGTCTCCTTTCTATAGACCAAAAGGAATGAATTAATAATTAAAGATGTATTATACAGTATGTAAAGTGACGTGTATAGTAAATCTGTTAAACCATTCGAAGGGTGTTAAATTAGAAGAGGAGTATGTTTCATGAAGGGAATTAAACTTATATTTAAAGATTGGAAAGCGATGTGGCACCATAAACATGGACGTATCGCTTTAATTTTTTTATTAATCGTTCCGTTAATTTATTCAGGATTCTTTTTAGCTGGATATTGGGATCCGTACGGAAAATTAGATAAATTACCTGTTGCAGTTGTGAATTTAGATAAGGGCGCTGCGATGGATGAAAAAACAATTCATGCAGGAGACGATTTTGTTAAAAATTTAAAAGAAAATAAGGAATTGGCTTTTCATTTCGTATCAGAAAAAAATGCTGATGAAGGGTTAAAAGAAGATAAATATTATATGGTTGTTACGATTCCGGAAGATTTCTCTAAAAAGGTAAGTACACTTATGAATGAGAAACCAGAGCCAGCAAAGTTGCAGTACAAAGTAAATCCAGGTAAAAACTTTGTAGCGGCTCAAATTGGAACGACAGCTGTTGAAAATATGAAAACAAAAATCTCAAACAGTATTACGAAATCTTATACAGAAGGTGTCTTTTCAAAGTTTCAAGATTTGGCACAAGGGTTGAGTGATGCAAGTAACGGTGCGGGGAAATTACATGAAGGAACGACCGATGCAAAAAATGGAGCAAGTCAGCTTGCGAATGGTATTGATCGTTTAAGTGACGGGACATCGAAATTGAAAGAAGGAAGTGACAAGCTTGCGTCTAGCCAATCTGCCTTAACGGGGGGAGCAAATGAGCTGAGTCAAGGAGCGACATCACTTCATAGTGGTATGGAGTTATTAGCACAAGGTGAAAAAACGTTACAATCAGGAATTAGTGAATTAAGTGCTGGTACAAATGAATGGGTGAATGGAAATGAAAAACTTGCTGAAGGGCAAGCGAAAGCGGACAATGCGGCAAATAGTGTAAAACAACAATTAGAAGAGTACGTGAAAAATCATCCAGAAGTGCAGCAAGATCCCGCTTTTCAAAAAATTGTTGCTACGTCTAATGGACTAGCTAAAGCAACAAGTACTTTAAATAATAGCCAACAACAATTGACACAAGGTGCGAAGAAGCTAACTGATGGTCAACATAAGATTGAAGAAGGCATGAATACATTCGGATTTAAGTTAAATGAAGCTACTGCTGGAACGAAAAAGATAGCAGATGGTGCATCGAATTTGGCTGATGGATTTATGAAGTGGGGAAACGGAGCTGAATAACGGTGCTAGTAAATTAACAAATGGACTTGTTAAACTTGATGATGGTGCGAAAGAACTTTCTACGAAATTAGGAGAGGGCGCAGAGAAGATAGCGGATGTTCGTAATGATGATGCACGCAATACGATGTTCTCAGAGCCAGTTCAGTTAGTGAAGTCAACAGTTTCTGACGTTCCTAACTACGGTTCAGGCATTGCACCATATTTCTTATCACTTGCATTTTATGTTGGCGGAATTATGGCATCGAATATTTTACCTCTTGGCCGCAGACAAAACATGAAGGTAAGCGGAACGGTACATTTTATTAATAAACTAGGATTGGTATATTTAATTGGACTTATTTAAGCTCTACTCGTAGATGTAGTTGTGCTAGGTGTTATGAAATTAGAAGTCGCAAGTGTGCCACTCTTTGTTTTATCAAGTATTGTTATTTCCTTTACGTTTATGACATTTATTCTTATGCTAGTAACAGTATTTGGTCTTGTTGGAAAGTTCTTAGCGGTAACGCTTCTTGTCCTGCAATTAGCGACGAGCGGAGGTACTTTCCCAGGAGAATTAAACATAGCTGTTCTTAGCAAAATTGGACAGTTTCTCCCAATGTCTCATTCTCTTAGAGGATTACAAGATGTTATCTCTTTAGGAGATTGGTCGCAATTACAAATGCAAATTTTAATATTGCTATGTTATCTCGTTGTTGCCGGTGGAATTGCTTGGGTCACGAGCCATATACAGCATAGAGAAACGAATGCAGAACAAGTTTCTTAAAATGAAATAAGCTATCCGATTTTTTCGGATAGCTTATTTTTTATTTGCGTTCCATTACTGCAAAGTAATTATTTTCATTATCAGCAAAGTTGAATGCTCTACCAGTAGGTAAATCTACAACCTGTCCAACTGTGACATTTTTCTCAGAAAGATCTTTATATAGACGGTCTAAGTCATTTGAGAAGAACATAAGTGAAGGTGTATTTAGGTTTAGTTCAGGTTGCATCTTCGCGATTAACGCTTTATCGTGAAGGACGATGCTTGTTCCTGCTTCTTTCGCCGGTGCAATTTCAATCCAGCGGAATCCGTTTCCGTTATTTTCTTCCGCAATGATTTGGAACCCTACTTTTTCTGTCCAAAATTGTACTGTTTCGTCTTGGTTATTTACATATAGCATAATTTGTCCAACTTGATTAATCATAGGTGTCTCTCGCTTTCTTTTTATATGCGTATTATTATATCAAATATATGGCTTGAATAGTTTTTTATGATTTTTTCGTAATACAACCTTCGTCCATTTCATCTTTGTTGTAGGAGAAGGACCTGTAATCCAAGTATGAAATGGTATTGTGCTACAAATGACCATTGTTGAAGTAGAGATAATAGCCGTTAACACAAATAGTAATAGGCTATATAATATAGTATTTTCTTGCAGCGTGAATAAGGAAAGAAGTTTTGTGCATAGTTGCAAGAAGAATAAATGAGCTAAATAAGCACCATACGTGTAATTTCCAATGAAACGTAACGTTTTATATAAGAAACCACGACGCTGTACTATCATAATAGATAACACATACAGTATGATAATTTCGCATACGATATATAAAAACATAGATGGTTTTAAATAGGTAGAAACAGTTAAATGAATAGAATTTGCTCCGTAAAAACTAAACAACTCATAATTGATGAATAAAAATAAGATGAAAAATAATATTGTTATAAGCGGGATATGTTTCATGACGAATAGACGCCAAGTTTTTAGTGCTACAGCGGCAATGCCGCCCATAACGAAATAGAATGAGTAGAATAGAAATGATCGATCTGTATAATGTAAAATTGTTGAACTTGTTAATTTTTCTCCATTAAAAATATAGTGAGAAGAGAACCACATTAATAGAAAATATAGGCAAGCGAAAAAGGTCATATATTTATATATGTCTTTTTTATTTTCTGTTCGTTTTTGAAACCAATAAAAAAGTGTGCATAGTAAAGGGAACAATAAGTGAATTTGGAACATCATAATAACGTACCAAAGATGGGGCGCAGCTGTTCCGAGTAATAAACTTTTTATTCCACTTTGTAATGTAATAAGATCGTTTGTTGTTAATAAGTAAAGAATAGACCAAAAGAAATACGGAATGAGTAAGTGTATCGCTTTTTCGGAAATATATTCTTTATATACTAATTGCTTTGTATAGTGACGAATTAAGTGAAATCCAACGATAAATATGAATGCTGGTGCTGAGAATTTTGCAAGATTAAATAGCATGCCCATAATGAGGGATTCCTCAAGTAAGACATTTCCTTGATTCATTGTATATAATAAAGAACTTTGCAAAACGACAGCGAGAAATGCAATGCTTTGCAAAACTTTAAATTCTGGTGCGCTTTGAGTCATTAGATCCATCTCCTTTTCCATACATGATTATAGTACGGAGAATGGATAAGAGGTGTGGAATATTTGTGAAGGTTTTAACAAATTTGTGGCGGAATGGATTAACAACAAAGAAAGAGGATGCTCGTTTGGAGCATCCTCTTTCTATTTATTAAGCAAATTTGTTTTTGATCCAGTTCTTACCTTCTACAAGGCGAGCTGTCATTACGGCACAAGCGTTATCTGCTGTTACGTTTAACATCGTTGCAGGAGGATCAATGATTGTACTGATTGCTGCGATAATTGGCAATGCTTCTGGCGGGAAGCCATATAAAGAAACGATTAACATTTCACCAATCATACCGCCGCCTGGAATAGCGCCCATTACTGTTCCTACTAATAGAGAAACAACAAGTGCGATTGCTAATGTTTTCGGTCCTTCGAATTCCATGTTGAAAATACCGAATAAGAAAGCAATTTTTAATACGCCGCCTAAAACAGAGCCATCTTTATGAAGAGTAGAACCAAGAAGGACAACTGTTTCACGAACGTCTGAAGAAATACCCATTTTCTTTGTTGCTTCTAAGTTTGCTGGAATACTTGCGGCACTACTACAAGTTGCAAGTGATGTAACTGTAGGAGAGACCATGTTCTTCCAAAATACTTGTACACCTTGTTTGCGACCTGCAAGGTATGCATAGAATGTGAAGAATACAAAGAAATAAATTAGAGAAGCAGGATAGTATACCATTGCTGCTCGGAAGTAAGTTCCAAGAAGTTGTGGTCCGAATTCGCCAACTAATGCTGCGAAGTAAGCAGCAAGTCCGATTGGAGCGTAGTACATAATGAAAGATACAACCTTCATTGAAATCTCTGCACCAGCTTGTAGGAATGTAGCAAATGGCTTTCCTTTTTCGCCAACTGCTGAAGTTGCAATCCCCATTAAGATAGAGAAGAAAATAAGAGCTAACATATTTTCACGAGATAGTAACTTCGAGAAGTCAGATACTGTTAAAATACCAACGATTTGATCTGCAACACTAACAGCTTTACCGGCTTTGTCAGGTTGTGTTAGTTCTAGTACAACACCTTGTGCTGGCGGGAATACTTTCACGACAATAATCATAAAAATAGCAGCTAAAATACTTGTAAATAAGAAAGTCCCAGCCATACTAGACATAATTTTACCGAAACGTTTTAATCCATCCATATTAGCAATAGACGATGCGATGCTAAAGAACACTAGAGGTACAACAATCGTAAACATTAAGTTTAAGAAAATGTCACCAAGCGGCTTTAAAGCAACTGCATCGGCACCCATGAAATAACCAATGAAACCACCAATTAGGATAGAAGATAATAAAATAAGTGGAAAGCGATATGCCTTCATAAATATATCCTCCTATCAATTAAAAAAATCATACTGAATCATTATAGCGAGTTAGGGGCCTGTTTACTAGGAGAATACGGATAAATGGAATAGCGTGAAAATCAAGAAATTTTTGTTTTTAAGCTCGGCATACAGCAGGAAATCTAGACATATATATTTGTAACCTAGTGGTGGCAAGGAGTGCACCATAACTTAGGTAGAGAAAAAGGGGGAGGGAAGCGGGATGAATATTTTACTTTGCTGTGCAGCGGGAATGTCTTCCAGTTTGATTGTTACAAAGATGGAGAAAGCAGCAGAGGCAAGAGGGATAGAAGTAACAATCTGGGCAGTATCAGGTTCTGAAGTGAATAGTCATATTGATAAAGCTGATGTCCTTTTACTTGGACCGCAAGTACGTTATTTATTACCGAAAATGAAAGAACTATGTAAGGATAAAGGGATACCTGTTGATGTCATTAAATCTGTTCATTACGGACTTTGTAATGGAGAAGCTATCTTGCAAGCAGCTTTGTTAATGAAACCATGAGGAGAGTGGGATAGATGATACGGTTTTTAGAGAAGTATGTGATGCCGGTAGCAGGGAAGGTTGCAGAGCAGAGGCATTTACAAGCAATTCGAGATGGAATTATTTTAACGATGCCTTTCTTAATTATTGGATCGTTTTTCCTCATTATTAGTGCACTGCCGATACCGGGATATAACGATTTTATGGCAGGTTTGTTTGGGGAGAATTGGCAGCGAGCTTTAGGGTATCCAGTTAGTGCAACTTTTAATATAATGGCTTTAATAGCTGTTTTTGGAATCGCTTACATACTTGGAGAGTATTATAAAGTAGATGCTTTAGCATCCGGGGCATTGTCGCTTGTGACGTTTTTACTTGCGACTCCATTTCAAGTTGCATATATTATACCAAGTACAAAAGAAAGTGTACTTGTAGAAGGCGCTATCCCAGCTGCATTAATGGGAAGCCAAGGGTTATTTGTAGCAATGATTATTGCACTTATATCTACTGAACTTTATCGGTTTATTGTACAAAAAAAGATAATTATAAAGATGCCAGAGACAGTTCCACCAGCTGTCACGCGTTCATTTGCAGCACTTGTTCCAGGATTTATTGTTGTAACAGTTATTTGGATTTTACGCTTAATTATAGAAAATACTTCTTTTGGCAGTATCCATAATATTGTAGGACAAATTTTACAGGAACCGCTTAGTGTACTTGGTGCTAGTCTTTGGGGCGCAATAATAGCAGTTATTCTCGTTCATGTTCTTTGGTCGTGTGGAATTCATGGTGCTACTATTGTTGGTGGTGTAATGAGCCCCGTTTGGTTGTCGTTAATGGATCAAAACCGAGTTGCTTTTCAAGCTGGGCAAGATGTACCAAATACGATTACGGCACAGTTTTTTGACTTATGGATTTATATGGGCGGTTCTGGTGCAACGCTTGCTCTAGTTGTCGGAATGTTACTATTTGCACGAAGTCAACAATTAAAAAGTTTAGGGAGATTGTCAATTGCACCTGGTATATTTAATATTAATGAGATGGTAACTTTTGGTATGCCGATTGTGATGAACCCACTTTTACTAATTCCATTTATATTAGTTCCAGTCGTGCTAACAATTGTTTCTTACTTTGCAATGGAATGGGGATGGGTTGCACGTCCGAGTGGGGCCGCTGTACCTTGGACGACACCTATTCTTTTTAGTGGATATTTAGGATCGGGCGGGAAAATTTCAGGTGTTATTTTGCAACTTGTTAACTTTGCGCTAGCATTCTTCATTTATTTACCGTTCTTAAAAATATGGGATAAACAAAAACTGGCGGAAGAAAAGGGGGAGTAAAGAACTACAATGGATACGATAGAGACGAAAGCTTTTCATTTAATCTTGCATGGGGGAAACGCGAGAAGTTGTTCAATGGAAGCAATTGATTGTGCGAAGCGTGGGGAGTTTACAGAAGCTGAAGCTAAATTACAAGAAGCACTAGAGGAATTAAAGGAGGCGCACCGCGTACAAACGGAGCTTATCCAGAAAGAGGCTGGTGGCGAAAAGACCGAAGTTACTCTTTTAATGGTACACGCGCAAGACCATTTAATGAATGCAATTACGGTGAAAGAATTAGCGAGTGAGTTTGTAGAGTTATATAGGAAGATGTCGGTGGATGAATGAACCTTGCTTATGCAAGGTTTTTTTATTTCACTAAATAGTGGGTTAAAATAATGAATTATTTTTCATTGAAAAAGTTTTTTTAGTGTTTTTTCATATTAAACACAACTAGACGACTAAACACTAATCTATTTTCATACAGTTATGTGTTAAAAGCGTGTTGTTTTATAACACACTGTGTGTTTTTTGAACGACACACTAATTGAAAGCGCTAACACACAAAGGAAATGCTCGAAAAAGCACTGATTTTAGTGGTTTTAAAAAGTTGGCACGCTAATTGCATTAATAAATAGCGTAAAGAAAAATAAATAAACATAAATTTTTTATACTACACAAGGGGGATTTTCAAATGAATATTTTATTATGTTGTTCAGCAGGGATGTCTACAAGTTTACTAGTTACAAAAATGGAAGCGGCTGCAAAAGCTCGCGGTCTAGAAGGAAAGATTTGGGCTGTATCTGGGGATGCAGTAAAAAACAATATCGACCAAGCAGATGTGTTATTACTAGGACCACAAGTTCGTTATATGCTCTCTTCAATGAAAACGCTTGCTGACGAGAAAAACGTTGGAATCGACGTTATCAATCCAATGCACTACGGCATGATGAATGGAGAAGCAGTTTTAGATCACGCATTAACACTTAAAAAATAATTAGGGGGGAAGCGAAATGCAAAAGTTTATTGCATTTATGGAGAAATATATTGTTCCTGTCGCTGGTAAAATCGGATCGCAACGTCACTTAGCTGCAATCCGTGACGGATTTATTGCAGTTATGCCACTTATTTTAGTTGGTGCACTGGCATCACTAATTAATGGTTTTCCATCTGAAGTTTTCCAAGATTTCATGAAAGGTTGGTTTGGTGAAACGTGGAAACAAGTCGGCGGCGGAATGTGGACTGGTTCTTTCGCGATTCTAGCACTAATCATAGCATTTACAACAAGTTATAACTTAGCAAAATCTTACGGCGTTGATGGTTTGTCAGCAGGTATTATTTCATTTGGTGCGTTAATTATTCTTACACCAACAACACCGAAAGAAGGCGGATTGAACTTAGCTTGGACAGGTGCACAAGGGTTATTCGTAGCAATTATTGTGGCACTCCTTGTTACTGAAGTATTCCGTTTCTTTGTACAAAGAAACATTACTTTTAAAATGCCTGATGGAGTACCACCAGCAGTTTTAAGATCTTTCGCAGCTATAGTTCCAGCATTTGTTATCTTAACAGTAGTTGCAGGTATTCAATTAGCAGTGAAATTATCTGGTACAAGTGTTCATGAATTTATTTTTAATACGATTCAATCACCACTGCAAAGTTTAGCAGGGACATTACCAAGTGCAATTATCATTGTAATCCTTGTTCATCTTCTTTGGTTCTTCGGTTTACATGGGCCTAATATCGTTGGTGGTATTATTGAGCCATTATACTTACCGGCATTAGAGAAAAATATAAATTTATTCAAAGGTGGTACATCTGCATTTGATGTTCCAAATATTATTACAAAACCATTCTTTGATACTTTCGTATACCTTGGTGGTTCTGGTGCGACATTAGCATTCTTAGTAGTGGTATTACTCGTAGCAAAAAGTGCACAATTACGTGGTGTATCTCGCTTATCAATTGGACCTGGTGCATTTAACATTAACGAACCAGTAATATTTGGTACACCAATTATTTTAAATCCAATTTTATTCTTACCTTTTATCCTAACACCAATTGTATTAGTAATTACTTCTTATACAGCTATATCTATGGGGTGGGTACCAAAAACAGTTGTGATGATTCCATGGGCAACACCACCAATTATTAGTGGTTATCTTGTAACAGGTGGACATATTTCTGGTGCAATTCTACAGTTATTCAACTTTGTAATTGCAATGGTAATTTATTATCCATTCGTTGTGTTATGTGACCGTTCAGTTGTTCGTACTGAAAAAGCAGCAGCACAAGGTAATAGTAATTCTTTACCTATGTAACATAGTAATTGTTCTCATAGACAACGATACCTGTGAGAACAATTACCTTTATATCATGTTCAAAAAGATGAAAAACATCTATATGAACACTAAACTATCATTAATAAATTCATACTTTAATAGACATGTTCAAACTGAAGGGGTATTTAAATCGGTTGAACCTTATAGAGAGGGCGGTAATTATGATGACTACAGCAGAACAAATTCCATTCCAATTGATTTTAAATAGTGGTAACGCACGAAGCTTTGCGATGGAGGCACTTCAATTTGCCAAACAGGGGAAAATGGTAGAAGCAGATGAAGCGATGGTAAAGGCGAAAGAAGCGATTAATGAAGCGCATCATTTCCAAACAGAGCTCATACAATCAGAAGCAAGAGGAGAAAAAACAGAGGTTAGTGTTCTTTTAATTCACGCACAAGATCATTTAATGAATGCGATTACAGTGAAAGAATTAGCAGCAGAGTTTATCGATCTTTATAAAAAGCTTGAAGCGAAAGGGGAATAAAGCATGACTGGAATTAAAATTGCTACAATCGGCGGTGGATCTAGTTATACACCAGAGTTAATTGAAGGATTTATTAAGCGTTATGATGAGCTTCCTGTTCGTGAAATTTGGTTAGTAGATATTGAGGCAGGAAAAGAAAAGTTAGAAATCGTTGGTAACTTAGCAAAACGTATGGTGAAAAAATCAGGTTTACCAATCGAGGTACATTTAACACTTGATCGCCGTGAGGCATTAAAAGATGCTGACTTCGTAACAACACAACTTCGCGTTGGTTTATTAGAAGCACGTGCAAAAGATGAAGCAATCCCGTTAAAATATGATGTAATCGGTCAGGAAACAAATGGTCCTGGTGGTCTATTCAAAGCGTTGAGAACGATTCCTGTTATTTTAGATATTTGTAAAGATATGGAGGAGCTCTGTCCGAATGCATGGTTAATTAACTTTGCAAATCCAGCTGGTATGGTAACAGAGGCTGTCCTTCGTTATACAAATATTCAAAGAGTAGTTGGTCTATGTAACGTTCCAATCGGAATCCGCATGGGTCTTGCAAGATTACTTGAAGTAGATGCAAGTCGTGTCCACGTTGATTTCGCAGGTTTAAATCATATGGTATACGGACTAGATGTATACTTAGATGGCGTAAGTGTAATGGATCGTGTGTTAGAGCTTGTGACAGATCCAGAAAAGCAAATTACGATGGAAAATATCGCAGCGCTTAACTGGGAACCAGACTTTATTAGCGGCCTTCGTGCAATTCCATGTCCATACCATCGTTACTACTACAAAACACGTGAAATGTTAGAAGAAGAGAAAGAGGCTTCTGTTGAAAAAGGTACACGTGCAGAAGTAGTAAAACAATTAGAAAATGATTTATTTGAGTTATATAAAGACCCGAACTTAGATATTAAACCACCACAATTAGAAAAACGTGGCGGAGCTTATTATAGTGATGCAGCATGTAGCTTAATTACGTCTATTTACAATAATAAAGGTGATATCCAGCCTGTTAATACACGAAACAACGGAACAATTGCAAGCTTGCCACATGATTCAGCTGTTGAAGTGAACTGTATTATTACGAAAGAAGGTCCAAAACCAATTGCAGTTGGAGACCTTCCAGTACCAGTTCGCGGTTTAGTACAACAAATTAAATCATTCGAGCGCACAACAATTGAAGCTGCTGTTACAGGGGATTATCATAAGGCGCTGCTTGCTATGACAATCAATCCACTTGTACCATCAGATACAGTTGCAAAACAAATTTTAGATGAAATGTTGGAAGCACATAAAGAATATCTTCCACAGTTCTTTAAAAAGGTAGAGAAGTAAAAGCGGCGCTATTTAGCCCGCTTTTTTTATTCTATTAGGAGGTATTATGATGATTAAGTTAATTGTAAATGCAGATGATTTCGGTCTTACAGAAGGTACAAATTACGGCATTATTGATGGGCATATAAATGGACTTGTAAATTCAACGACGATGATGATGAATATGCCAGGAACAGAGCATGCGGTACGCTTAGCGAAAGAGTATAACCTACTCGGAGTAGGCGTACATCTCGTATTAACAGCAGGGGAACCACTTCTTGGAGACGTACCATCACTTGTAGGTAGCGACGGATCGTTTCATAAACAAAGTGTTGTAAGGGAAGGGAATATAAATCCAGAAGAAGTTGAGAGAGAGTGGACTGCTCAAATTGAGAAATTCCTATCTTACGGATTAACACCAACTCATTTAGATAGTCATCATCATGTACACGGATTACCGATCTTACACGATGTTCTTGAGAGATTAGCAGCTAAATATAATGTTCCAATTCGTCGTTGTGGGGAAGATAGAGCGGTGCATCCATTTTCTGATGTATTTTACAGTGACTTTTATGCGGATGGTGTGACGGAAGATTACTTTGTGAAGTTAAAAGAAAGAGTACAAGGTGAACAAACGGTAGAAATTATGGTTCATCCAGCCTATATTGATCCAGAGCTTGTGAAGCGTTCTTCTTACGTAATGGGTCGTGTGAAGGAATTGCGTATTTTAACAGAGAGCGAATTACCAGAAGGAATAGAGCTTGTGAAGTTTTAATAGAAAAACGACGGCTACATCATGCCGTCGTTTTTTATTTATAAAATGGATAGAGCATATCCGCCAAATGCCCCGAGTATAACGATAACCCAAGGTGGTGTTTTCCAAAAAGCTAGTAAGCAAAAAAGAAGCGAAGCGAAAACGAAATCTGAAGCATTCATAACTGTACTCGTCCAAATGGGATCGTAAAAAGCGGCAATTAAAATACCGACAACAGCGGCATTGACTCCAAGTAGTGCGCCTTGTATGAATGATATTTTTCTCACGCTGTTCCAAAATGGTAAAACACCAATAACGAGTAAGAAAGCAGGGAGGAAAATCGCAATTGTTGCGAGTATTGCCCCAATCGTCCCGTTTAACACTGCTCCTATATACGAGGCGAATGTAAATAGTGGTCCTGGTACTGCTTGTGTTAATCCGTATCCAGCTAGGAACTGTTCTTTCGTCATCATGCCGTTTTGTACGAACTCACCTTCAAGAAGGGGCAGCACGACGTGTCCTCCTCCAAATACAAGTGCGCCAGAGCGATAGAAACTATCAAATAAAGCGATGTAATAAGAGAACGGTCTTAATATTGGTAGCAGTAGTAAGAGTCCAAAGAATAAGACGAGACAAGAAACTGCTATCTTTTTTGAAATAGGTACTTTTATATGTTGAGATTGGCTAATTGGTTGGTTGCGATATAAAAACCAGCTGATAAAGCCACATATTATAATGAGGATCACTTGCGTCCAGCTACTTGGCCATAATAAGGCGATTGCGGCAGTTACAATCGCAATCGTCGCACGGTTGCGATCTGGAGTTAACTTTTGCGCCATTCCCCATATGGCGTGAGTGACAATAGCGACTGCTACAAGTTTTAGTCCATGAATCCAGCCAGCACTCCCAAGATCGAACTGATTAAGGAATGAGGCGAAGAAAACTAAAACAAGGACAGACGGTAAAGTGAATCCAATCCATGAAATAATAGCTCCTAAAAGCCCGCCCCGTAATAATCCAACACCCATACCGACTTGGCTGCTGGCAGGGCCAGGAAGGAATTGACACAGTGCTACTAAGTCTCCATAACTTTTTTCATCCATCCATTTTCTTTTTTGCACGTATTCGTGGTGGAAATAACCAAGATGAGCGACAGGACCGCCGAATGAAGTAAGTCCTAATTTAAATGAGACGAGAAAAATCTCTAATAATGTGTGAAAGGTGTGTTTGTTTTTTTTCAAAATAACCTCCTAGAATGTTTTTGCTATGTGCATTATACAAGAAGTGGTAAAGCAAAAGGAACAAATCTAATGTAAAGATTTTGTGAATCTTTTCTTTGTAATTAAAATTGAAAAAGTCATAAATGATTATGTCTAAACCATAAAGTAGTAGAAGTAGTGCTGGGAAATTTATATAAGGAGAATGCCTTATGACAACACATTTCTTTGCCAGGTTAACAGGTAAGAGGGAAGTGCCTCCTGTAAATACAGAAGCTTTTGGGGTAGCAGAGTTTATTTTTAGTGATGATTTAACGAAATTGCATTACAGAGTAATACTAAAAAATATAGAAAAGGTTACATCGTGTCAAATTCATTTAGGGAAGTCTACTCAAATTGGTCCTGTTGTTTTATATTTGTATGGTCCACTGGAGCAAGGGATTAGCTTGAACGAGGGAAGTATTACTGGTGTAGTGAATGTGGAGGATTTTGAGGGACCTTTACAAGGGAAATCATTTGTACATTTACTTCAAGAAATTATTCAAGCAAATGTATATGTTAATGTCCATACGAAATCACAAAAAAGAGGAGAAATAAGAGGGCGAGTTAGAAAAGTAAAGAAATAGAGGAAAAGGCTGTCCATATGTTGGAACAGCCTTTTCTCATTATATAAGGTGCTAGTTTTAGCAATTATTGTCGGTAAATCGATATATTTTGAAAATCGCTGATATAATCTGAGTTGCGCCGATATATTTCAATAATCGCTGATATAACTCACGTTACGGTCGATATTTTTAAAAATTGCCTCAATTAATTTTTAACAGGCTGATTTTTAATAAAGAAGTCCATAACATAAAATACTTCGTCATCAGGTATTTGTATTTCAAATGTGTTTTCAATTGGTTGCAATGCTTTTTTTACTTTCATATACATCCAGTACTCATCTTGTCTTCTTTTCTCTTTATCAGGGTGAGGAAGAAGGCTTTCTCCTTTTTGAAGACGGTCAACCATACAGCTCATATGCAGAATAACACCCATTAAGCTATCAGGAGTTAGCTGTAAGGAAATTAATTCCTGAATTGTATTTAATGCGTAACGAATTGTTTTGATTAGTAATGCTCCATCGTTACGCTGCATTTGTTGTTCAAGAATATCCGCCATTTTTGCATATGTTTCTTCATACGTAATTAATTCTTGAATGGGCTGAATCGCTGTGTAGTTTACGATGTCTTGGAAATGATATGTTAAGCATGGTACTTGCACATCGAAATTCGTGACGATACAAATGATGTTACGCTCTTTTTTTATGTTCTCAATCATTTTCGTTAAATCTTTTTCATGGACGATACTAATCGGAATAATTTCAATTAAGTCTTTATCAAATCGTAAATAGTTCTCTAACATTTTTTGAATAGCTAAAGCACTTCCTTCACCAGTTAAGCAAGCTGTTAAAATAACAGATTTCATTGGAGAGAGAGGTTTTTTCTTTTCTTCTTGTACGTTTAAGTAAAATGGTGTTAAATTTTTTACTGTTTCATACAGCGCATCTAATGAATAACCGAGCTGAGCTTTTCGAGCTGCTTCTAGTGCGTGTGGTGTGCTCGTCATCGAGAGAACACGTACAGGGATTTTGAACTCCGTTTCTAATATGTCACCGATATAAGCAAGTGACCCCATATCGACAAGTAAGAGAAGCCCATTTACATTTTGTAGTGTTTTCATATACACTTTCACACGTTCCAAGAAATCTTTCGGTGATTCGTGTAACGGCATATCAATACCGGTTACTTCCTCAATGCCGAGAAGTTCGTTTGCGACGTTTGCCATTTCAGTTGCGATGCCATTACCGTGTGCTAATATTAATACTTTTACTTCTGTTTGTGAGGCAGGAATTGGATCAACAACGAAGAACATTGTTAAAAAGCCAGCTTCATCAATAGGCATTGTTATTTGTAATTCTTCCTCCAGTAGTTGAATGCATTGCATAGCTACGGAAAAAGCTTCTTTATATTTCGTACGAATTTGATTTAATTGTGGGTGATGTATTTGTTTTCCGCTTTGTAAACGTTGTAGAGTTGTCTGTACATGTAAACTTAAAGCGAGAAATACTTTTTCATCAAACGTCTTAGATAAATGCTTTTCAGCAAGTTCCGCTATTTTTTCACATACGGAAACGATATTACGATCCACAATTTTAAAAACATTTTCATGGCTTGTTTTTTTTGATATTTGGTTAAATTATTGTACGAAAAAGCTTTGAACATCATTTTCTATTAGTAATTCTAATTCTTCCTCTTCAATACCACGTGCTTGAAGTTCTTCGTATTTATAATCAATATAATCGTAAATAGAAGAGCGTTTTTCATCTTCTGTTTTATGATTACTCCAACCTTCCTCACCTGTAAATACAAATGTTTCATTTGGTATTTGGTATAAGTGACGGCTCTTCCTTTCAATGAACAATCCTTCTTTCATATACCAAGGTAAATCTGTACTTGAAACATAGACAGAATCACGTTTCTTTGTGACCAAATCAGAATAGGCTTTCGCACAGGCAATTTGAACATCTGTTTTTAATTGACCAATGTTATTGGGACAATTGTAAAAGACGAAAGCACGCATTGCATTTGGGCTAACGTGAATGTCTTTTCGCAGACGAATTGCTTCATTTGTGGAAAATAGCTGTAGTAAAGCAAAGCGCTCTTTATGTGTACGCTCACGAAGTGGTGGCAGCGTAACAGTCATCGGTATACGTCTTGTAAATGTTTTTAATAAAAATGAATTTGGTTCTTCTGTTGTTGCAGTAATGATTAATACTTGTGCTTTACGTTCGTTCTCTGTTTCTCCAAGGCGGCGGTATACTCCGCGGTCAATAAAGGTGAAAAGCATTTCTTGTCCCTCTGGAGGCAGGCGATGTACTTCATCTAAGAAAAGAATTCCTTCATGTGCTTTTTCAATTAACCCTTTTTGATCACTTGCTCCTGTATAAGCTCCTTTTTTAATCCCAAATAATTGCCCGAGTAGTAACTGTGGATTATTTGCATAATCAGCACAGTTAAAGACGATAAATGGTGCATCTTTGGGAAGCTGTTCAACTTCAATTGCATATTCGTGCATTAAAGAAGCAAACATAGACTTTCCGACCCCTGTTTCTCCCAGTAGTAAAGTATGCATACCGTTTGGAGGATAGAGAATAGAAGCTTTCGCTTTTTCAATTGCAATTTTAAGGCTCGTATTTTCAATTGCAAATGTATCTAATGAAGTTATGTCTTTTGAATGCGTTTCCAACGAAGTGTTCGTTTCTATGTAAAAACGAACAGGTCGCGTATTTGTTTTTAATAAACGTTTATCTTTTACAAGTTTGTTTAAATCGCTACTTACATTGGCGCGATCTAGTTGCAGAAATGTAGCGAGTTCTGATGCGGTTACACCTTCTGTATAATTGCCTTTTTGTATTGCGTTAAAAATGAGATCTATTCGTTTCATTTCTATTCACCTCGAAACTTCATCACTATTTAAAATTTTACACAAAAATGGGAAGGGTGGGAAGAGAAAAATAAAACAGCTTTAGCACATAGGCACTAAAGCTGTTACAATCTTGTGTCTTTCCAAAAATTCACCTTGAGATGAGAAGAAGGATTATAGGGAAGAAGTTTGTATCCTTGTGACTGTAAATAATCAATTACTTTTGGCAGTATTTGTACGGTTACACTCGAATCATGCATTAAAATGACTTCGATTTGTTCATCACTTTGATTACGTACTCTTTCGAGTATGGCAGAAGGATTGTCATAGCTTTTCCAGTCGTATGTATCGATCGTCCAATCCCACATTTTATACTGGGCCGATACAAGTGCGTCACGGTAATTCTTTTTTAAGTAAGGCATACTACCATATGGAACGCGAACGAGATGTGTATTTAATTTCGTAACTTGCTGGACAATGCTTTGTGTTTGCTCCATTTCTGCAATTAAAGTGGAAGGGTCACCAGTGTAAAGGCGTTTTACATCATGTGACATGCTGTGGAGCCCGATATAATGACCTTCTTTAATTAATCGTTGCATCGTTTTTGTGTAATGTGGCACTTTTCCGCCAATAACAAAGAAAGTTGCTTTTCCGTTCTTTTCTTTTAAGATGTTTAAAATCTGTGTAGTATATTTGTTTGGCCCGTCATCAAATGTTAAGTACGCAATTTTTTGTGTAGGAGAAGTTGTTTCAGTATTTGGATGATATTCAGCAGGAATAACAGTTGTTGCTTCAGTATTAGATGATACGTACATAGTAATCGTTAAAAATAAAATAATACATTGAAATACTCGCTTGATCATAACATTCACCCTCAGTTTGACAATCAAGATGTAAAAAAGAAAACTTGATACTTTTCTTATTATGTATATCTTTCTCCAATAGAGGAACTCTCAAACAATCTATATTTTGGAAATATAAAATGAGAATAAAAAATAGCATCCTCTTATAAGAAAGAGGATGCTATTTGAATATTTCATAATTGAAAAGGCTATACTACAATTAGTCTTCGCGTTTTTTCACTTTTTTATAAAAGGAAATGATTGGTTTGTAGCGTTCATGTACAAGCCCGATTATTTCAGCGATGATTTCTGTGAAGAAAATCAAAGCGAAAAGAAGAATAATGGATAACCATAACGTTGCACTAGTGAAAATAATGGCATTTACACTAAAGAAAATACCGAATGCGTATATAATTAGTACCGTTTTGCGATGAGAGAATCCCATTGCAAGTAAGCGGTGATGTAAATGCGATTTATCTGGTGCTGAAATAGGTTTTTTATTTACGATACGACGGATGATTGCAAATATCGTATCAAATATAGGTACACCTAAAATGATAATTGGAACGATAAAACTGAATAACGTTACACTTTTGTATAATCCAAGTAACGATATAACAGAAATACAGTATCCTAAAAATAGTGCTCCTGTATCTCCCATGAAAATTTTTGCTGGATGGAAGTTGTAGAATAAAAATCCAATTGTACTTGCTAATATAATTAATGCAAGTGGCAAGATAATAGCTGTTCCAGTACCCCATGGGCTAGTGAAGGCCATATATGCTAGCGTTGCAAGTACGATAGATGAAATCCCAGCAGATAATCCATCTAAGCCGTCAATTAAGTTGATTGCATTCGTAATACCTACAAGCCAAAATACTGTAATTGGATAAGCAAGCCATCCAAGTTCAGTATCCCCAAGGAATGGGATATATAATACTTGCACTAATAATCCACTTTTTACAATCATAATGGCAACTAACAGTTGTCCACCGAATTTTACTCTCGCAGATAACTCGTACATATCATCTAAAATTCCGATGATTACAATGATAATCGCACCTAGCGTTATCGATAACATTCTTTGTTCATATAAGCCGCCGACAACAAATCCTACAGCTACACCAATAAATATTGCCAACCCGCCAAGACGTGGCATAATCTTTTGGTGCACTTTACGTGCGTTTGGCTTATCTGTCGCTCCTATTTTAAAAGCTAATTTAATAACTAAAGGAGTAACGACGAGTACAGTGATGAATGATGCCAAAATGGCATAAATCACTTGTGAGTCCATTAATACCCCACCCTTTATAGTCTAACGTAATTTTTTTTTTGAAAATATATTTATCTGAAAATTATGATGTTTATTTACAGGCTCATAACATATGGTATCACAAAAAGATTAGAATTCAATCTTTTTTTCTTTTTACGGTTAATGGAAGCGGATAGAATATATGACAATTGTATATAGAATGTTGAATCATATAAGAAGGTTAATCGTACTGGGCTTTGGAATGTAACATTTCCTCTTTTTCTTCAATAGTGAATACTTTTATTTCAGTATTATAAGTGTTGCACGTAGAAATGAGTAAGTTTCGTGTTAAAATGTGGGAATTTATCACGCGTGACCTGGCAGTCTGATTCTCACTGATTAAGTTTTACTTTATAGTGCATTTAATTTTACAAAAACTTAAAAAAAAGTAAGGGAAGTAATTCATATAATGAAGAAGGAAAAGGGTTTTCTCATTTTTAATATGAGAGGGGGAAGCGCAGGGAGAGTTCTATATTTCATATCTTTTCTATTGTAAATTCCTGTGCGAAAAGGAAATGAAAATTACGATAGTAGGTACTGGATATGTTGGATTGATTACAGGAGTAGGATTGGCAAAATTAGGGCATTCAGTTACATGTTTTGATATAGATGATGAAAAAATTGAACGGATAAAACAAGGGGATTTACCTATTTATGAGGCCAGATTACATGAATTAATAAATTATGCATATGAGAATAATGCTTTAACTTTTACATCAAATAAAGAAGAGGCATTTGATGATGTAGAGTTTATATTTATTGCAGTTGGAACACCACCTTTATTAGATGGGACGGCAGATTTAACGTATATTCAGAGTGCTTGTAACGATATTGGATTATATGCGACGAACGATATTATTGTTGTTACGAAAAGTACAGTTCCAGTAGGTACAAATGATGTAATGAAGGGATGGATTGAGGAGAAGTTAAAAGGGAGGCATACAGTACATATCGTATCGAATCCAGAGTTTTTGCGTGAAGGTTCAGGTATTTATGATTTCTTTCATGGAGATCGTATTGTAATTGGAGCGGATAGTGAAGAAGTAGCAAGAAGAGTAGAGAGTTTGTATAGTGAATTATGTTTAGAAACGTATGTTACAGATATTAAAAGTGCAGAGATGATTAAATACGCGTCGAATGCCTTTTTAGCTACAAAGATTAGTTTCATTAATGAAATTTCAAATATATGTGAGAAGGTAGGTGCGAATGTATGGGATGTTGCCAAAGGGATGGGAATGGATAAGAGAATCGGTGCATCTTTTTTAAATGCGGGCATTGGCTACGGAGGATCGTGTTTTCCGAAAGATACGAAAGCGCTGGTGCAAATTGCGGGAAATGTTGCTCATGATTTTCGTTTGTTAAAAGCAGTTATTGAAGTAAATAATAAGCAACAGCTGCTATTGATTGAAAAAGCGAAAAAAGTTATGAACATGAATAAAAAGCGAATTGCAGTTCTTGGCGCATCCTTTAAACCGAATACGGATGATATTAGAGAGGCATCATCTCTTATTATAATAGAAGCATTAATTAATATAGGTACAGATATTGTTCTTTATGACCCAAAAGCAATTCAATATGTAAAGAATATATTTGGAGATGCTATACAATATAGTAGATGTATAGATGAATCGATTAGAGATGCGAGTGCGGTTTTTATCGTAACAGAATGGGGAGATATTCAAACTTATCCGTTAGAAAAGTACGTACAACTTATGAGGGAGCCTATTTTATTTGATGGGAGAAATTGTTATACTGATGAAGATGTTAAGAAACAAAAGATAGATTATTACTCGGTGGGAAGAAAAAGTATTTGTAATAGAAAAGTTTCTGTTATGCGTTAAAAAGGGATGTACTCATGCATATTTTTATATGTCATAATAGAAGCTGTAATTAGTGAAAGAAAAGAGGCAATCACATGACTGAACGTTTAAAAGTAATGACAATTTTCGGGACACGTCCAGAAGCAATTAAAATGGCACCTCTTGTATTAGAGTTGCAAAAACACCCAGAAAAAATTGAATCGATTGTGACTGTAACAGCACAACATCGCCAAATGTTAGATCAAGTATTAAGTATCTTTGGAATTACGCCAGATTTCGATTTAAATATTATGAAAGACCGCCAAACTTTAATTGATGTTACAACGCGTGGTTTAGAAGGTTTGGATAAAGTAATGAAAGAAGCGAAGCCGGATATTGTACTTGTACATGGTGATACAACAACAACATTTATTGCAAGTTTAGCTGCTTTTTATAATCAAATTCCAGTAGGGCATGTTGAGGCGGGCCTTCGTACATGGGATAAGTATTCTCCATACCCAGAAGAGATGAATCGTCAATTAACAGGTGTAATGGCGGATCTTCATTTCTCACCGACAGCAAAATCAGCAACGAACTTACAGAAGGAAAATAAAGATGAGTCACGTATTTTCATCACAGGAAACACAGCGATTGACGCGCTACAAACGACTGTAAAAGAAACATATAGTCATCCTGTACTAGAGAACCTTGGAAATGATCGTCTTGTACTTATGACAGCTCACCGCCGTGAAAACTTAGGTGAACCGATGCGTAATATGTTCCGTGCAATTAAGCGTCTCGTTGACAAACATGAAGATGTACAAGTTGTGTACCCTGTTCATATGAACCCTGTTGTTCGTGAAATAGCAAATGAAATTTTAGGTGAACATAACCGTATTCATTTAATTGAGCCGCTAGATGTAATTGATTTCCACAATGTTGCAGCTCGTTCATACTTAATGTTAACGGATTCTGGTGGTGTACAAGAAGAAGCTCCATCACTTGGTGTACCAGTTCTTGTTCTTCGTGATACAACAGAGCGCCCTGAAGGTATTGAAGCAGGTACGCTGAAATTAGCAGGAACAGACGAAGAGACAATCTTCGGCCTTGCTGATGAGTTGTTATCAGATAAAGAAGCTCATGATAAGATGGCGAAAGCATCTAACCCTTACGGTGATGGTCGTGCATCAGAGCGCATTGTAGAAGCAATTTTACAACACTTTAATAAGTAAATAAAAAGGGCCCAATCGCATTGAAGTGCACCCCAATTGTTAGACACATAACTAACAATTGGAGGTGCATTTTTTATGGCTAAATTTTCTTCAAAAGATAAAATAAAAGC